>JAFGRR010000359.1 GCA_016935035.1 Phycisphaerae bacterium
CGCGACCATGCACCGGCACGGCGGAGATCGTAGCGCCGTCTGGCCCCTCGGCACTGGCACGGAAATGGTCGGCGATGGCGCCTAGCCGCCTGGTCACCGCCGCCCGGAAGGCTAGCCAAATCAAAGCGAACAGCAACGCGAGCGCGAGAGCCGTCACCGGCAGTTGCTTGCCCAACTCCGCCAAGACCGCGGCTCGGGCCGCGCGCATAGGCATCGCCACCGTATCGAGCGCAATCACCTCACCCACTGGGCGGTGAAAACCAGCCTGCGGCCCGTAGCGCGCCACGAGCGACGCGGGCGCGTCCTCCGGCTGTCCGTGGCACTGCAGACAATCTTCACGCATCCGGCGAGCGGCGAATCTTGCAAAGTACTCCTGGCCATCCAGAACAATGCGACCGTCCCAATTGTCCACGTCCGGATGGGCATTGAAGTAGTTGATGTAGGCCAACTCGTCGGGAGCAGCCTGGTTGGCGGGGTTCCGCGGATCGTCGGAAGAAAACTTCAGGATATAGTCCGAGAACTCGGTGCGGACCTTGTCGAAAACGCTGCGGGCCACGAAGGAGGTGGACATCAGTTCGGGAATGAACTCGTCCTCGCCGACCATCTCCGTGACGCGCGGACGGATGCTCTCACCGACGTACTGACGAATGGCCAGGTCGAACCGCAGGGCGAGCGCGGCTTGTCGTCTTAGAAGCTCGGTGGTGTGTTGCTCGGTAACGGTGTAGGTGCGATAAAGCACGAATGCCGCGAAGAGCATTGCGAAGATGCCGACGGGCAGCAGAAATCGCGTTGCAATGCTTCTCATCTAATAACTCCGACCGAATGACCACATGCGCTCGCACGACGCGGCCGCACGCGTCCTTTCCGGCCAGCCGGCCCGGTTCACCAGCGACAACTGGTCACCAAACACCGCGAGGCGCCGCCACGAAGGCTGGTGCAGTTCATCGTCCGACACCCCGAACGATCGTGGTCGTACCAACCCGTGGCCCACCCATATCCTGATTGCCGGCCAGTGTTGTCCTTGTCCGATAAGGGCGTCAGGGCGCTCCCGCGCTGTTCGTCCGGGAAAGGCATCGACGCGACAGACCGGCCGCATCAGTTGGTGCCGCCCGCTGCGAGAGGGCCCCTGACTCCACACGTGGCACGTTCGATAATCGGCGTGTTATTGCACGGCCAGGGATCGTTGGTGCCGCTGACCGCGAACGATCACAGAGATTTTTCACCATACCCACAAAATACGAATATCGCCCCCGCGCAAAGCCGGCCGCGCGAACCGGCGCAGGCGACTCGTCAGGACAGGTCCATGCACGCCACGGCGCGGCTTGCAACGGGTGGGAAACAACGGAGCCAAACGCTGCGTGTTCTCAGGGAGAATCGAACGGCTGCGAGGTGACCGGTTCCGGCGTATCGACCGAGGCTGTCGGCCGGGTCGCGGCGGGTGCTGGCCCAATTGCGAGCCGCGGCCCCACGACGCGCGGCGTGCGGGTGTAGAATACCAAGCCCAATGTCACCGTAAACAAAAGGACAAGCACCACGACCAATGTCAGGCCCCAGCGCGTCAATCCCCGCGCCGGTGGCGGCAGTGCCGCGCCGGCCAGCAGGGCGCGCTCCGCGGCATTGAGTTCGCGCCCGCACTCGGGACAGCGCGGAGTCACTTGCCCGTGCAGGTCATAGCCGCAACCCTGGCAGTGCAAACCGCCGCGTTCGATGACCGCCGCCCGATCAAGACACACAAAGACGGGTATCCACGCCACGACGGCAATGAGGACCAGAATCTCGCTGCCGCCGCGTCCCATGTGCCCCGCCCAGAGCGCCAGCATCATCATGCTCGCGAGCAACATGACCAATGACACGCGTCGTCGCGTTGCGATCCCCAACCGAGAGCCGCAATATGGACAGTTCCAGCGCGACCACAAGGGCCGGAGAACATAGCTCCAGTGCAATGGCTCGCGGCAGACTGGGCAGACAGCCGGCATGTCGGCACCTCGTGCACTTGGCGGCCAGCACGACTCAGCAGATACACGCCGGCGGCACGGCGAAGGCAGTGCGGGGCTTCAATGCGACGCAGGTCAGTCTCCGTCGCCGGCGGCTTTCTCGGTGTCTTCGATCAACTTGCGCCACTCGGCCGTCTGTTCGGGGCGGCCCCACGCCTCATACAACCCGATGATGCTCCGAATGGCCTCCTGTGTATACTCGGTCGGCGTATCGGCGGCGGCTTCCATCATCGCATAGCCCTGGAGCATCAGCGGCTCGGCCTCGGTGAAACGTTCCAGACCGATGAGCACCGCGCCCAGACGCGTCATGACGCGGCCGGTGCGCCAATGGTCCGGCGGGAGAACGCGTTGACGCAGAGCGAGACATTCTCGCAGCAGCGGCTCGGCCTGAGCGTACTCGCCCTGTTCGAGCAGAATCTGGCCCTGGAGCAGCAGAATGCTGCCAACGGCCTCATCCTGCTCACTGGCCGCGGGCAGACGTCGCGCCAGCGTGTTGCCCATCACGCGCGTGGCTTCGACGGAGTTGCCGTTCTCCCACAGGTAGCTGATCAGTCGGCGTTCCAGGTCGCCGCAATTCGGGGCGTCGATCTCTCGCGCACATGCAACTGCCCGGCGCTGCGTCTCAATGGCGCGGTCGAGATCGCCGTTGCTATAGTGCGCCAACGCCAGCGTGTCGAGATAGTCACACGTCTTGCCATCGTCGAGTCGCACCGCGCGGCGCGCCAGCGACAGGGCTGACGCTACGTCGCGCAGGTCGGTTGGCGAGCAATTGAGTAGCAGCCATGCACAGTCGTTTATAGCCTTCGGATCGGCGTCGGGCGCCATCGCGCGGTTCTTGTATTCGGCGATTTGAAGCTCGACGAAGGGGCGTGTCTCGCTCCACTTGCTTTGGCTGCGCAACATGCGCAGCAGGTTGTTCAACGCGATTCGGGTATTGGGGTGGCTATCACCAAGCACACGACGGTCGCGGTCGAAGGCTTCGCGGAACAGCGCTTCAGCCTCGGCGCGCTTACGCCGGGCTTCCAGCACAAGACCGAGATTGTTGAGCGCGGTCAGTGTTTCGGGATGCTCATCACCCAGTAGTTTCCGGCAGCGCGTCAGCGCCTCGCGCAAGACCTCCTCGGCCTCGTCAAGCTCACGCTGCGCCTGGAGCACGGTTCCCAGATTGATGGCCGAACGCAGCGTCTCGACGTGATCGGGTCCGAGCACGCGGCGTTGCGTGTCGAGCGTTCGCCGGTGAATCATCTCAGCTTCGTCGTATTTGCCCTGGCGCCACAGCGCGATCGCCAGTCCGGTCAGCGTCGCCAGCGTGTCCGGGTGCTCACCGCCCAGCAGGCGTAGCTGGCTGGTGAGCACTTCGCGAAAGAGCTGTTCGGCCTCGACGAAACGTCCACGGCTACGTAGCAGGCCGGCCAGAACGCTCCGCACACGCAAAGTCTCGGCGGCGTTCTCACCGTGCGTATCGCTGTCGATCGCCGCTGCCACGCGCAGATGTCGCTCGGCCGCCTCGAAGAATCCGAGCGCCTCGTAGGTCCGCCCGATTGTAGCGCGAATGGAGGCCTCGACGTCAGGCTGATCTGTCAACACGCCCCGGTCGAGTTGTGTCCCGGCCTCGTCCAGAATGCTGCGCACGGTGACCTCGCGGCCGCGCGAACGCTCCGGATCGACCGTGGCCAGCATGTCCTGAAGGAAGCGACTGACGGCAACGGACTTGGCGGCTTCCTCGCGCGCGGAACGCGCGTGAGCCTCCGCCGCTTGGCGCTGCGACTGCTCGCCCGCGCGGGCCAGCTCAGCCTGATGCCGAGCGCTTTCGGCCGCGTCACGTTCGATGCGCAGCTCACGCTTGGCATCGGTGGCCTCGACAAACCCGATGGTGGCGGCGGCGAATCCGAGCACCAGGACCAGTGTGGCCACCAAACCCACCGACACGCCGAACTTGTATCGCTGGACGAATTTGCGCAGGCGGTAGATTGTGCTCGGCGGACGGGCCAGCACGGGCTCATGATTCAGAAAACGCTCGACATCGTCAGCCAGTTCGTTCGCCGTGTCGTAACGCCGCGTGCGGTCCTTCTCCATCGCCTTCATGACGATCCAGTCGAGATCGCCGCGAATGAGCTTGCTAAGAACCGACGGCTCCACGCTGCGCCGATTGGCTATGTCATGATCGGTCGCGACAAGCGTCGCCGCGCGAGTCGAGGGCAGCGGCGGAATTTCCTCGCGGATAATCCGCTGGATCTCCTCGTAGGCTGCCTTGCGCAACGTCGACGAGTCAAAGGGTGTCGAGCCGGTCAGCAGTTCGTACAGCAGCACCCCGAGCGAATAAATGTCGGTGCGTGTGTCCACATCCAATCCGCTAATCTCGGCTTGGTCAGGGCTCATGTACTCGGGAGTGCCGATGAACTGGCGGAACTCGGTGAAGAGCGTCTTCTCTGTCAGGCGCTGACTGGTCGCCTTGGCGATGCCGAAGTCAATGACCTTGGGGACGGGACGCGAGTCATGCAGCGTCACCAGGACGTTGTTGGGCTTGATGTCGCGGTGAATGATGCCCTTTTGATGCGCATGCTGGATGGCGGAGCACACCAACAGGAACAGCTTGAGACGCTCGCGTGTCGACAGCCGGTGCTGGTCGCAGTACTCGGTGATCGGGACGCCGCGCACCAGCTCCATCACAAAGTACGGCCGCCCGGTCTCGGTCGCGCCGGCATCAAAAACGCGCGCGATATTAGGATGGTCCATCAGCGCCAGGGCCTGACGCTCGGCCTCGAAGCGTGCGATCACCTGCTTGGTGTCCATACCCAGCTTGATGATCTTCAGTGCGACCTTGCGTCGAACCGGCTCCTCCTGCTCAGCCATGTAGACAATGCCAAAACCACCCTCACCGATCTGTTGCAGGATCTTGTAATGGCTGATCTTGGTGCCAGGCCGCTCGCCGGCGACGGGGCTCTGAATGGTGGCCTCGGGATCGAGCAGCGGAGCTTCAAGAAACTGGCTCGCCTCGGCGTGGGCGCGCAGCAATGCCTCGACCGAGGCACGCAGCACGGCGTCATTGCCGCAGGCGCCATCGACGTACGCGTCACGCTCGACGATGGTCGCCTTCTTCAGTGCCGCGTCGAAGATCTCTTCCAGTTTCTGCCGCTGCGGGTTTTCCAATTGCCGCTCCCCAGGTTCCACGACCTTAGAAGCATATGCGCCGCCTGGAACGATGGCGCCTCAGCGGAAACGCCGCCAATGTAGCGACCGACGTCTCGTCGGCCGTCCTCCAACGCCACGAAAGACGCAGGCGTCAGGTACAACAGCCGTTCACGCCATGGGTGTCAGGCACGCAGGCCTGACACTAGATCGGGTCATCGGCATCCGAGGCCGGCGTTTCGTCCTGGGCATCCGCCGGCTGGCCGGCGTTTATCTCGTTATAAAGCCAGGCACGCGCGAACTGCCAATAGCGGTCGGCGGTAGCGCGGGAGATGCCCAGCGCCGCCCCCGCCTCGGCCACTGTCAGCCCCGTGAAGTAGCGCAGCTTGACCAACTCGGCCTTAACACGATCCTCGTGTGACAGCTTCTCCAGGGCTTCGTCAAGCGCGATGAGATCGACCGACTCGGGCGGCACGACCAGATCGTCGTCCTTCAGATCACGCCGGTGTCTTCCACCGCCGTGCTTGATACGCGACTTACGCCGCGCCTGCTCGACCAAGATACGCCGCATGGCCTCGGCGGCGGCGGCGAAGAAGTGGCCGCGATTCTGCCAGTCGGCATCGGTGTCACCGACCAGCCGCAGATAGGCCTCGTGCACCAGGGCCGTGGCCTGAAGCGTTTGCCCGGGGCGTTCGCGCGCCACCTTGCGCGTCGCGAGCCGCCGCAACTCGTCGTACACGGCCGCCAGCAGCGCGTCCGCTGCCGCGCGGTCGCCGTCTTTCAGGTCCTTCAGAATGCGAGTGACATCAGCCATCGGGAGCTAGCATACCTCATCTTGGCCAGCGTGCGGACAACTCCGCCTGATCGGGCCGCTCGGGCCATCAGGGTTCTGGCGTCCCCACCACGCGGCGCGGATGCGTAAACACGGTCGCGCGCGTGTCTCTCACGAAGCCGCACAACGTGATGTTCGCCCGTTGGGCCGTTTCGATCGCCAGCGAGGATGGCGCCGAGACGGCGGAGATCAGCTCGATTCCGGCCCGGGCCGCCTTGGACACCAGTTCCAGACTGACGCGTCCTGAGAGCATAATGCCCTGGCCGGCAGTCGCGCCGCCTTCCAACAGGCACTGGCCAACGGCCTTGTCGAACGCGTGATGCCGGCCGATGTCCTGCCCAAGCGCCAGGATCGTCCCGTCTTCCTGAAAGATGCCGGCGGCGTGCGCTCCGCCGGTCTGCTGAAAGATCGCCTGCGTGGCCCACATCTGGCGCGCGACACCGAGCAAAAGGCTGGGCGAAACACGCATTGAATCACCACGCACCGGATGCGGACAGCCCGAGGCGACGCCGGCGCGCGCCGCCGAACGACGATCATCTGCCAGCCAGATCTCCACCGCCGGCGGATTGTGCGTGACGTGCTGCTCGACAACATCAGCCAAGCCGGAGATGAGCCCCGCGTGCAGCGCCCAACCGATAGTCAGGGCTTCGAGATCAGTCGGCGTACACGTCAGCGTGAACTCGCCCACGTCAACCACGCGCACGGCTACCACTGTCTCGACGGCAACATCGCACGGTCGGCGAATCGCGGAGGCGCCCGTGGATGACACTTGCACGGCGGTCACGCGCTGCGTGCCGGATGCCAGTCGCGGCCCATCGGTTGCGGGATCGTGCGTCGCCGCCGGCGTGCTGTTTGTTCCGCGCCGCGTGATCTCCGAGAACCAGGCATCGGCCAGCCCACGCACGCGATCCTGCATCTCGCGGAACGACTGCATCATGTAGCGGCCGTGTTCGGAGAGCATCGAGCGCCCGCCGCCGACACCGCCCGGCTGTTGGATGACGAGCGGCTGTCCG
>JAFGRR010000360.1 GCA_016935035.1 Phycisphaerae bacterium
CAATCTGGCCGAGGAAGGCGTGTGCATTCCGCTGATGCCACTGGTTGTGCGGCAAGGCCAGTCGGCGGCGGCGACGCTGCGGATTCAGGACGACGCGCTGCGCGAACTGCTCACGCGAGCACCGTATCCGTCACGCGCGGTCGAGCAGAACCTGGCCGACATCCGCGGACAGGTCGCGGCTAATCAGTGCGGCGTGCGGTTGCTGAGCGAGCTCGTCTCCCGGCGCGGCCTGGCGCACGTGCGGGCCTACATGGGCCACATTCAGCGGGCTGCTGAAACCAAGATGCGCCGCGCCATCGCCCGACTGCCCGATGGCAGGCACGATTTCACCGATCACCTCGACGACGGCACGCCGCTCGTCGTCAGTGTCACGGTGGCAGGCGAAGAGGCCACGCTCGACTTCACCGGCACGGGCCCGGTGCGGCCGGGCAATTTGAACGCGACACCGGCGATCGTCGCCAGTGCGGTGCTGTACTGCTTCCGCTGCCTGATCGACGAGGAAATTCCGCTGAACGCCGGCGTGTTGGTGCCGCTGCGGATCATCCTGCCCGAGTGCCTGCTGAATCCGCCGCTACGTGAAGATCGGTTGCAATGTGCTGCGGTCGCGGGCGGCAATGTCGAGACCTCACAGCGCATCGTCGACTGCATCTTCGGCGCGCTGGGTGTGGTTGCCGCCAGCCAGGGCACGATGAACAATTTCACGTTCGGCAACGAGCGTTTCGGCTACTACGAGACGATCGCGGGTGGTGCCGGGGCTGGGCCCAGCTTCGACGGCTGCGATGCGGTGCACACGCATATGACCAACACGCGGCTGACCGATCCGGAGGTGCTCGAACACCGTTATCCGGTGCGTTTGCGGCGGTTCGCGATTCGCAGGGGTTCCGGCGGTAATGGGTGTCATCACGGCGGTGACGGCGTGGTTCGCGAGTTCGAGTTTCTCGAAGCGCTCGATATCGCGCTGGTGACGCAACGCCGAGAGTATGCTCCATATGGCGCGGCTGGCGGTCAGCCCGGCCGGCCCGGGTGCAACACGCTCATCCGACGTGACGGCACGCGCGAATCGCTCGGCCCCGTCGCGCAGATACATGCCGACGCCGGCGATGCATTGGTCATAGAAACGCCCGGCGGCGGCGGCTTCGGAACACCACCAGTGTAGCGTCAGGATGGAGCACAGGATGTTCGGCTTCAAACGCAGACGACGCGAACGCCTTCGTCGGCAGCCATTGCCGGACATGTGGCTTAAAATCCTGCAACGCAACGTCGGTCACTATCGCGCGCTCAGCGAGGCCGAACGGGCGGAACTGTGCGGGCACATCCAGGTCTTCATGCATGAGAAGTGTTTCGAAGGCTGCGGCGGGCTGACGCTCACGGACGAGATTCGCGTGACGATCGCGGCGTTGGGTTGCCTGCTGTTGCTCGGACGCGAGAGCGACTACTACCGCAAGCTGCGCAGCATTTTGGTCTATCCGCACCGCTATCTGGTCGAGACGACGCAACGCTTGCCGGGTGGGCTGGTCGTCGAGAGCGATGACATCCGGCTGGGTGAATCGTGGCAGCAGGGCATCGTGGTGCTGTCGTGGGAGGACGTGCAGCGCGACACCGCCAACATCACCGACGGACGCAACGTCGCCCTGCACGAGTTCGCCCATCAGCTCGATAGCGAGACCGGCGCGACCGAGGGGGCCCCGCTGTTGCCCGAAGGCTCGATGTACGCCGAGTGGGGACGCGTGTTTCAGGCTGAATACACGCGGCTGATCGATGATCTCGAACACCGTCGGCCGACGCTGCTTTCGCCTTACGGTGCCAAGAGCCCGGCGGAGTTCTTCGCGGTTGTGACCGAGACCTTCTTTGAGCAGCCGCGCGAACTGCGTGATCGGCACGCGCACCTCTATGACCAGATGCGGCTCTACTACCAGCAAGACCCCGCCGCTCGTTTGGAGCGGCTGACGTTCGACTGACGGTGTTCGCCGTGTCCTCAGGTGCCATCGTGACCGGATGGCATGGGCAGGCCCACCGGAGGTGGATCTGCCCGTGCATGGGGTGTTGCGGCACGGGCAGGCCTGGGGCCTGTCCATGGCACCCGGCATGGTTGTTACTTGTGCAGCAGCAGGGTGCGTCCGGGATCGGTGCGCATCGCGTTTATGGCTGAGCGTAGCGCCGGCCAATCCGCCGGTGATACGTCGCGGCTGCTGACGCTGATGCGGCGGATGAGTTTGATCTGCTGGTCGTCTAGCGTGACGTCTTGACGCATGCTGCCCCACGGGCCACTGGTTGGCTCGATCGCGCGCGGGCGCGCATCGACCGTCCAACCCTCCGGCCACTCGATGTACAGCTCGACGTCCTCCACAAACGCTCCGGCCAAACGCACGGTACCGTGACGCTCGGCGTCCTCCAGCGGCATGGCGATGCCCAGCGTATGGGGCCCGTCGGCGGACAGCATCAGGCTGTAGGCCAGACCGATCTTGTCGAGCTCCGCGCTCGACGCGATCTTCACATCCGCCGCAAACTCGTGCTCGTCCAAGCGTGTGACGGAGCATTCGTTCACGTCCACATCCGGCAACACGCGCCGGACGATGTCGCGGGCACGGCGCTTCTGGTTGTCGTACGTCCGCAGCTCTTCCGGTATGACGAACAGGCCGCTGACGCTTAGCGACACTTCGCCTGACAGCTTGGCGGAATCGTCGAGCGTCACCTTGCCGCTGATTCGGCATGCGCTGTCGCCGGCGTCAGCCCACTCCGGCAGTGGCGTCCGCTGGAGTTCGTCGCCGGTGAGGCTGAGCGGCGTGTCGCCGGCGTAACTCGGATCGTGCGTAATGCAACCATGGCGACCGTTCCAGACTTGCGTCTCGCCATCGGCGTCAAGCAACAGCACGCGGGCGGCGATGAAAGCCTCCTGCGGCGCCGTGTTGATCGGCGCGCCCTCGGCCACCAGTGCGCCGATGCGCACCGTGACGCCGGCCGCCCGCGCCAAGGCAAGAAAGGCGGCGTCTGCCTCGGGCGGCGTGCCGTAGTTGCTGTCGAGCACCGCCGGCGCCGGACGCACGCTCGCCGGCCACCAGCGAGCGTCGAGTTCCACGAAGTTGAATGAAGCCGCCAGTTTTTTCTGAATCGCGCGCAGCTTGTCCGCCGGCGTGGAGCAGTCTTTAGTCCACTCGTCGGCCAGCCGTGTGACGATCTCGCCAGCGACGGCAGCGCCGTTCAGCTCGTCGCGAGTCCCGCGCAGCCAGAAGACCGCGCCGCCGGTGGTCGAAAACGCGAAACGTCCATGTCGCAGGTGACTCGGCAAGCCATGTGGTTCATCGGGCACGGCGGGCAGATCCTTGAAGCACCACGCGTGGCGCAGCAGCGTTTCGTCGTCGCTCGCTTCCCCGGCTAGAGTCTGGCGGTCGAATCCGCCATCGGGAGCGACGTTGCCGGGCTCAACGACAAAACGTGGCTTGACGTACTCGTGCGTACTGAAACCAATGCGACGTTCGCGCACGGGATACTGGTGCCCGAGCGGCACAGCCGCGGCCAGGTATGCGCGGTTGGCCGTTCCAGTGATCTTGTACTCCAGTTCCACCACGCATCCGGGCTCGATCCCGCTCATCACGATCAGGTGTTGCCGAATGCTCGCAAACGCCGGCCAGCCCGCGCACGTATCCGGAGCAACCTCGACATGTGAATACGCCGGCGGTTGGCGATACGTGCCATCGGCTCGCCGCACACGCGCCGCGATCAGCTCGAGCTTGTCCGTGTCGGCGTTGTACGTGATGCGCGGATCGGCGAATTCGCCATAAGCCCGCTCATTGTTCAGCCGCACGTGCTGCTTGAAGTAGTATTCCGTGAAACCGTCGGGCGTCAGCGTCCAGTGTTCATCCCAGACCTCGATGACGGCATCGGGCTCGCCGGCGACAGCCAGCACCGGCCCCAGCAGCACAACCGCCCAACAAAACATCTTCACGCATGAACTAGTCATTCCGGCCCTCCAGATCGCACGTCACTACGTAGCCGGTCAGCTCCTCGAACTGCTCGATGACTTCCTTGAAGTTGGAGTATTCATCGGGCGGTATCAGCCAGTGTTTGATACGCATCTCGCACGTGTAGTGAAGCGTGTTGGGGGTGGTCTTCTCGATCGAAAACTCCAGTGCTGCTGACGGGCCGTCCAACTCGACCGCTTCCGGCAGGTCCGCTACAGTCCAACCCTCGGGCAGCCTCACAGTCTCGTCGATTTTCGCCATCCGCGTCGCGAGTAGCCGCAGGCCGTACTTGCGTTCGTCCGCATCGGTATCGCCGAAGAGATCGCTGATCACGCGGTCGCCGAAGAGTGTCTGCATCATTGGGAGCTTCAGGTAGCGGCGGGGGCCATCACCCAGCGCGAACGCGTCGGACTCATAGTCGCCGGCGATTGTCACGGGGCGTGAGAAATCGAGCGGGTCGGTATAGCTGGTGACCGTCAGACGCGCGTCAGGGGCGAGACGCTGGGCCGTCTTGTCAAACGCCGCCCGGCATTCCTCGGGTAGCGTCATGCTGAGCATGCGGCGCAGGCGGCCGTCGGGGGCGCCGTTGCTCTCAAGCTGAAGCTCGCCGCGGACGCCGCCGTCGGCCGTGTAGGTTGACTGGGCCTGCCACGCGGCCATGTTCTCTTCGGGCGTGAAATAGGGCGATTGCGAAAGCTCGTGGCCCTCGGGGATGCCGAAGACGACGTGCTGCAACGGCTCCAGTGTTGACCAGTTGTCGCGACTCTTCGGCATCCAGGTCGGATCGAGCAGAATCAAATCGCCGGTATCGCGGTCGCGGATGCACGTGACGGCGTGGTTAAACTGGTCAGCCGGCACGCGATCAACGCGTTGGCGCGCCATCGTCATGACCAGAAACGAATCGAAGCCGGCGACGCGCAGCATGCCGACCAGCATGCCCGCCTTATCCTTGCACACGCCGCAGCGATCGTGAAACGTCTCGACCACGTCGTGGTTGGTGTAGCCCTCACACATGCCGCGGCTGGTGCCTGCGTAACGGATGTTCTCGGCAACCCAGTGGTTCAGTGCGGTGTACTTCTCCTCATCGGTCTGGCAGTCCTTGATGACTTCGGCGACCTTGGCGCGAATTGCGTCGTCGGCCTCAAAGCTCGGCTCGCTGACCTCATGCAGCCAACGCGACTTATCCTCCCACGTCGGCAGCGTCGCCAACAGCAGCTTGGGCGCGACGTTGGCGGCGGGCTCCATGTGCGGCTCGGTCTTCAATGGCTCGATGTCGTCCTTCTCGAACGAGTAGACGATCTCATCACCCTCGAACAGCACCGCCACACGCAGCTCGCCGTTGTAGACCTCGTATTGCAGCGGTTTGTCCTTCGGACAACGCACCGTGTAGCGCTGCTCGATCACCGGCACGCCAGACCAGAAGTCCACCTCGTCGTGCCAGTGCCCGGGCACCGGCGGCTTGAGGACCTCGCCCAGCGCATTGACCTCGCCATCACCGTCGTCGGCCAGGTACGCGACGTTGAAGCCGGTCATTTCGGTGATGGTCTCGACCGCGCCACCGACGGCCAGACGCGGCACCTGCACGAGGTATTGTTGCGTGCCCCAGTAGATACCGTGAGCCGGTTGCGGCTGTTGCACGCGGCCGGCGATGGGCAGCTCCTCGACCGTGCCGTCGCCGCGATAGACGCGCACGGCGATCAGCTCAAGCCGGTTGGTATGCGGATCGAAAGGAAACCGCTGCACGGCCTCACAGCGAATGCCGCCGTCGCGCAGCACCTTGACGACGCGGTGATGCCGCGCCGTGCCGATGCCGTTGGGCCGCACCGTCACGTCGGTGTGGTCGAAGACGACGACGGTGTCGGCGTCCCAACGCTCGGCGTCGCCCGCCGCGTCGATGCGGGCGCGGACGTCATCATCCGCCCGTGCGCCCAGCGGCGTCAGCAGCACGATTAACAGCAACCAGCCGACTTGCCAGCGGTTCATGCAGCAATCTCCCATCCGCCCCAGTTGGCGGCGTCCCGTATACGGACGCCCGAACATGTAGCGGCCGACGTCTCGTCGGCCGTCTTCGCTGTTCACCCCGTGTCGTTCACATGGCCGCGTCTAGCATGAACGGCCGACGAGAAGTCGGCCGCTACGTTGCAGTCCGCAATCGTTCATCGCCTGCCACGTTGGGGTGGTCAGTTCAGTCGCATGCGCACCTCAGAGCGGTCGGTCCCCTCGATCGGGCGAACCTGGAAGCCCAGCTTAGCCATGAGGCTTAGAAGGGCGGTATTGGTTGTCAGCGACTGTCCGACAACGACGTTCGTCCCGCGGCTCTTGCAGTAGTTAATCATCTTCTTCGTCAGGATCGTGCCGAGGCCGGTGCGTTTCAGGTCGGAGCGCACCATGACGGCGAAGTCGGCCACGGTGTTGTCCGGGTTCGTCATCGTCCGCACGACGGCCAGTGTCTCGCTCAGGCCCCACTCGTCGGTAACCGTTGCTATGAACGCCATCTCGCGGTCATAGTCGATCTGCACGAGGCGCGCGATCTCCGACGGCGGAACGTCGCGCGTCACGCCGAGGAAACGAAACGCCAGATCCTCGGGGGTAATCCGCGAGACGAACTCCTCATGTGCCGGTTGATCCTCCGGCCGAATCGGCCGCAGCAAGACCTCACGTCCCGACTGCAGCGTAACCATCTCCTCGAGATCACGCGGGTAGGGGCGAATCGCCAGACGCTTGTGACCGCTGACCGTGGCGCGCCCGACACGGATACGCGCGTCCAGCGCCAGCACACCGCGATCGTCGGCGAACAGCGGATTGATATCCAGCTCCAGTACCTCGGGGCGGTCGACAATCAGTTGCGACACCTGAATCAGCGTCAGCAGGATCGCGTCCAGGTCGGCCGGTGGTCGATCGCGATAGCCCTTCAGCAACTTGAATACCTGTGTACGCGATACCAGGTGACGCGCCAGGCTCATGTTCAGCGGCGGCAGCGCCACGGCGCGGTCGCCGATGATCTCGACCGCCGTTCCGCCGCGTCCGAACAGGATGACGGGCCCGAAAATCGAGTCGGTGGTCATGCCGATGATGAGCTCGTGCGCCGTAGGACGATTGGCCATGGCCTGCACGGTGAAGCCGGTCAGTGTGGCCTCCGGGCAGTGCTTGTGCGCGCGGGCATGCATGGCAATGGCGGCTGATTCGACTTCCTCCGCCGTGTCGAGACCCAGGACCACGCCGCCCACGTCCGATTTGTGCGTGATCTCGGGCGACAGGATCTTGATCGCCACGGGGAAGCCGATTTCGGCAGCCAGCCTGGCGGCTTCCTTGGGTGTTCCGGCCACGCGGGTCTCAACGACTGGGATACCGTAGGCAGCCAGCACGCGCTTGGCTTCCGGCTCCGTCAGCAGTTCGCGTCCCTCTGCCAACGCCATGTCGATTACGCCGCGGGCAATCTCGGGTTCGGCTGTGAAGTCGGTTGGGGCCGAGGGTGGCACCTGTGTGAGGATCTCGAGGTTGCGGCGATAGCGCATCATGTGCATGAAAGCCCGCACAGCCTGCTCGGGCGTGTCATAGGTCGGGATTTCGGCGTCTGAGAAAACGCGTCGCGCGCGTCCCGCCGCCTCGCCGCCCAGCCAACTCGTCAAGATCGGGACTTCGCACTTGCAGATGGTGTCGATAATGCCGCGTGCGGTGTCCTCGGGCAGCGCGATGGCGCTTGGCGCGTTCATGACGAGGACGGCGTCAACATCCGGATCCGCGTCCAGCACACGCAGCGCCTCAATGTACTCGTGCGCTCCGGAGTCGCCGATCATGTCCACCGGGTTGCCGTGCGACCATGTTCCGGGCAACAGTGCGTTGAGCTTCGCAATCGTCTCGTCGGTGAGGCGTGCGAGTTGTCCGCCGCCGGCGATCAGTGCATCCGTCGCGATCACGCCCGGTCCGCCGCCGTTGGTCAGAATCGCCAGGCGCTCGCCGCGCAGCGGTCGCGAGCGCGCCAGCGTCTCGACCGCGTCAAACAGCTCATCAAGGTCGTTCACGCGCAGGATCCCCGCGCGCCGCAGGGCGGCGTCATAGACGTTGTCCGCGCCGGCCAGGGCCTCGGTATGCGAGGCGGCCGCCCGCGCGCCCTCCGGGTTGCGCCCGGCCTTGATCGCGATCACCGGCTTGTTGCGTGCCGCGGCTCGCGCCGCCGACATGAACTTCCGCGCCTCGTTCGCGCCGATTGACTCCATGTAAAGCAGAATGGCCTTCGTCTCCGGCGCGCTGCCGAGATAGTCGAGCACGTCGCCGAAGTCGATGTCCGCGCAGTTGCCCAGCGACACGAAGTGCGAGAAGCCGATGCCGCGCGCCTTGGCCCAGTCCAGCGTCGCCGTGCAGAACCCGCCCGACTGCGATACGAATGCGATCGAGCCCGGCAGCGATGCGTCGGCGTGCGAGAAGGTCGCGTTTAACCCCAGCCCCGGCACCATCAACCCGACGCAGTTCGGCCCAAGCAGACGCATGACGTACGGGCGCGCCGCATCCAGCATCGCCTCTTGCACCGAGCGGCCGTCGCGGTGCTTCGCGGCAGTCAGGCCGGCGGTCACCAGGATCGTCGCGCGCGTGCCACGCCGACCAAGTTGTTCCACGAGGTCCGGGATCGTTGCCGGCGGCGTGCAGATGACCGCTAGATCGGGCGTTACCGGCAGGCTGGCCACATCGGGATAAGTCAACACGCCCGCCACCGCCGTGTATTTCGGGTTCACGGGCATGATCGGCCCCGCGAACGAGCCGCGCAGCACGTTTCGCATTATCGTGCCGCCGATGCTCTTGGGGTTCTGCGACGCGCCGATGATCGCGAGGGATTTCGGGCGAAACAGTGAATCTAGATGCCTGACGCTCATTCGTTGTCTCCATCCGTAGGACGGGCAGTGTAGATGCCCGACTGCGGCCTGCCAAGCCGGTTCGCGGCGTCGCGCGACTATTCAGAATACTGAAGCAAGGCGACATAACAGGCTGTGTGGTAAGCACTTACTGGAATACTGCGCGTGGCCGTGCCCCGGTTCGGTAATACCGGCGATCTTATAATTGCAGATTACTAGCGATGTGCTATCCTTATGATATCAATGACCACCTCGGTCTACAAAGGAGACGGCCATGTCAACCGAGTTTCAACGTAAGCCCACGAGCGGCTGGGCGATGCTCCCTGTGCTTCTCATCGCCTCCATCGGCGTCATCGCCTGGGGCATTCGCGTCATCAACACTCTGGCCAACTCGCGGCATCCCGCCGTCGGCGACATCGTGCTGCTTGTCGCGCTGGCGCTGGTGATGGTCGTCCTGATCATCCTGCTGTGCGGGTTCTTCACGTTGCAGCCGAACCAGGCTTGTGTCTTGCTGCTCTTCGGTGCCTACAAAGGCACGGCGCGACAGCCCGGTTTCCACTGGGCCAATCCGTTCTACACCAAGCACAAGATCTCGCTGCGCACACGCAACTTCAACACCGACACGCTCAAGGTCAATGACCAGCGCGGCAACCCGGTCGACATAGCGGCGGTCGTCGTGTGGCGCGTTGAGGACACCGCGCAGGCGTCGTTCGATGTCGACGATTACGAGGACTATGTCCACGTGCAGAGTGAGTCCGCGTTGCGTCATCTGGCCAGCGCCTATCCATATGACACGCACGAACAGGACGAGCTCTCGCTGCGCGGCAGCATGGATGAAGTGTCGGCGGCGTTGCAGCGTGAGTTGCAGGAACGGCTGAGCAAAGCGGGTGTCGTCGTTGAGGAGACGCGTCTGAGTCACCTGGCCTACGCCGCCGAGATCGCGGGCGCGATGCTTCGTCGCCAGCAGGCCGAGGCCGTGGTGGCCGCGAGAATTCGCATTGTCGAAGGTGCCGTAGGCATGGTCGAGACGGCCCTCGAACGGCTCCAGGAACACAACACCGTCGAGCTTGACGAAGATCGCAAGGCCGCGATGGTCAGCAACCTTCTGGTCGTGCTATGCGGTGAACAGGCCGCGCAGCCCGTGGTCAACACCGGCACGCTGTATTCATAGCTGATGCGGTCACGCGGCTGGCACGCGGCTGCCGTCCGCGGCGTTCACAAGCCGCGGGCGGCAGCGCCGTGTCCGGTTCGTGACGCCCTGCGAACAGGAGGTACGCATGGCGAGCAAAAAGAAAGCCGTGTTGCTCCGCATCCCGCCGGACCTTTGGGAACAGCTCAACGGCTGGGCCGAACAGGAACTGCGCAGCCTGAACGCCCAGATCGAATACGTGCTCCGCAACGCCGTCCGTAAGCGTACCGGTCAACGCGATAAGGAGGCACAGGGGGGGGCGGAGGGGCGAGGCGCCAGTCGGGA
>JAFGRR010000361.1 GCA_016935035.1 Phycisphaerae bacterium
CATCCTGGGCGTGGCCCTTTTCCGCGGCGACAGCATGCTCACCACCCTGCAGTTCGCCCTTATCCTCACCGTGGCCGCCATCCCGGTGGCCATGCCGGCGGTGCTGTCTGTTACCATGGCCCTGGGCGCTGTTGCACTGTCACGGATGAAGGCAATTGTCACGCGCTTGCAGTCCATCGAGGAAATCGCCGGCATTGACGTGCTTTGTTCCGACAAGACGGGCACGTTGACGGCTAACAAGTTGTCACTTGGTGAGCCGATCGTGCTGGACGCCGCCGACGAGCAGGACCTGTTGCTGGCCGCCGCCCTGGCATCCAAAACCGAGAATCGTGACGCTATCGACGACGCGGTGATCGGCGGACTGACTGATCGCGCCACGCTCGACAAGTACGAGCAGCTCCGCTTCACGCCGTTTGACGCCAAGCGAAAACGCACCGATGCGCAGGTCCGCGCCGCCGACGGACAGACATTTGACGTCGCGAAGGGGGCGCCGCAGGTGATCTTCGACCTCTGCGACGCGGCCGGCGACGTGCGGCGATCCGCCGACGAACGCGTGGACGAATTCGCCGCGCGGGGATTTCGCACGCTCGGCGTCGCGCGAAGACGCGACGGCGACACGTGGCATCTGCTCGGCATTCTCCCACTCTATGATCCGCCGCGCGAGGATTCGGCCGACGTTATCCGGAATGCCGGCCAGCACGGCATCGCGGTCAAGATGGTAACGGGCGACAACCTCGCGATTGCCCGTGAGACGTCTCGTCAGCTTGGCCTGAAGCCCAACGTAGTGCGTGCCGACGAAGTATTCGGCGAGCACGACACACACGAAGCGTCGCCTCGCCTTGACGAGCGCATCGAACAAGCCGACGGCTTCGCGCAGGTCTATCCCGAGCACAAGTACGAAATCGTGCGCGCCCTGCAACGCCGCGGGCACCTTGTGGGCATGACCGGCGACGGTGTCAATGACGCGCCGGCGCTGAAGCAGGCCGAAGTCGGCATCGCCGTGTCCGGCGCCACCAACGCCGCCCAGGCCGCCGCCTCGCTCGTGCTGACCGCCCCCGGACTCAGCGTGATCATCAAGGCGATCGAAGAGGCCCGGCGGATCTTCGAACGCATGACCAGCTATGCGACTTACCGCATCACCGAGACCATCCGCATCATGTTCTTCGTCGTGCTGGCGATGATCACATTCAACTTCTACCCGATTACCACGGTGATGATCATCCTGCTGGCCCTACTCAATGACCTGCCGATCCTGACCATCGCGTACGACAACACGCGACTGGATCCACACCCCGTTCGCTGGAGCATGCGGCGTGTTCTGACTGTATCCACAATCCTCGGGCTGGTAGGCGTTGTGCAAAGCTTCGGCATGTTGCTGATCGGCAAACTGTGGCTGGCGCTCGACGCGGCGCAGTTGCAGTCATTCATCTATCTGAAGCTGGCAGTCGCCGGCCACCTGACGCTATTCGTGGTCCGAACCGAGCGCCCGTTCTGGACACGACCATACCCCGCTCGCCTGCTGCTGATTGCTGTCCTCGGTACGCAGATACTGGCGGCGTTGATCGTTGGCTTTGGCTGGCTCGTGGCCAGCATCCCCTGGTCGTATGTAGGTTTCGTATGGGCCTATTGCCTTGCCTGGTTCTTCATTAACGATTGGGTGAAGCTCCATGTTTACCGGCACCTCAACCTGCGAGGAAAGCGACACTGGAGCTTTCTTAAGAGCCTGCAAACCACGCTGCACGCGTGGCACGTGGCCGCCAATGCCACCAGCTAACAGAGGCCATGGCGGAACACTACTACGTGATGGCGAAAGAGTCCTGGAACAAGGAGGAAGCATACACAACCGGTCACAATATCGACGCTGCCGTGTTCAACCTCGAGAGCGGCTATAGCTGGGCGAATGCCGAATTGGACACGTCCGCGTTTGACGCCGCGGCGGACGCGCGGGCGCTGGCCGAGGAATTGGTCACGGGCGAGCCGCGCAGTATGGAGGTCTCCGCCACGCTCGATGCAGTGCATACCGCGATCGAATCGCTGGCGACGCGCATCAACCAGCTACCAAAGGACCCCGGCCTGGCGCTGGACGAACCCATCGCCACGATCGCCCCGGAGATTGAGCCGGGCTGGGTGCTCGTGGACGAGGATATCTGGACAGACCTGCCGGACAGCGCCGGACGCCATCTGCACGACGCGTACGGCGCCTATCTCCAGGGGAGAGCCCAGCAGGCCGCGACCGAGATTAACCGGGCCATCTTCGACCTGGAATTGCAGGCCGGCCGGGCGACCGGCGAAGACCGCGCGACGTTGCTGAGCTCCATCCGCGACCTGGGGGACCTGCTCGTTACCCATGACCAGGCACGCGCCAATCTCGAGCTCTCCCGTCACCAATATGACCACGCGATTGCCGGCGCCAGCTATGCGCTCGCACGCCATCACCTGGAGATGGCTGAAGCCGACTGGGCCGCGGGGCTGAGTACCAGCACCGGCTACGACCTCAAGTGGGCGGCCAGCTACCTGGCACGCGGCCGGGTTTGGGCACACCAACTGAACGACGAGTCGGCCGAGATCCACCTGAGTGACGCACGCCGACTGTCGGAAGCGCTGATCGCCGGCAAGGCCAAGGGTGAGGTGAACGTGGCATCGCGAATCGAATCCCTGGAACAGGAGGTCATGAAACTGCGGACGGCCTTACTGGCAATGGCGCAATAGCCCCCGCAGCATTGCCCCGGAGCGGCGGCCGTCATAGAACAACGGGCCCGTCGCTCCGAGGCTGGGCCAGACAATCATGGAGATTGGAACCATGCAAGTCACAAAGACGACAAGACGGTCACGCGACGGCCAAACGAGCCTGAGTATCGCCGACCTGATCGCGCAACTCGG
>JAFGRR010000362.1 GCA_016935035.1 Phycisphaerae bacterium
CAATGTCGGCGCGGCGACGAAGTTACCGAGGACTTCGACGACGGGCAGATGCAGGTCGGCGAGGTCGAGCGGTTGCGCAAGCAAGTCGTCGGGCTGAGCATGCAGGCGAAGGAACTGTGTCTGCAAAGCGTGTGGGCGCTGGTTCAGGCGTTGGAGGCTCGCGATCCGTTCACCGCCCAGCACTCGCGCAACGTGCGTTTCTACGCCAAGTGCCTGGTCGAGGCCGCCGGCTGGCCGGAGAACCTGCGCGTGGCCACGGCGAACGCGGCCATGCTGCACGACTTGGGCAAGATCGGCGTGCCGGACCGGGTCTTGCAGAAGCCCACCGCGCTGACGCAGTCCGAGGCGCTGATCCTCCGTCGCGTGCCGCTGATTACGTGCAAAATCCTCGAGCCGCTGAAGGTGTTCGAGACCGAAACGCTCATCATCCGCCATCTACGCGAGCGTTTTGACGGCACGGGTTATCCGAGCGGGCTGACGGGGACGGACATTCCGATCGGGTCGCGCCTGCTGGCGGTGGTCGAGGCGTTTGACGCCCTGACCAGCGACCGCGCGCATCGTTCCAGCCGGCCCATCTGCCAGGCGATCGCCGAGATCCGCGCTGACGCCGGTGCTCACTTTGACCCGCAGTTCATCGATCTGCTCGGGACGGTCGTCAACACCCAAGAGAGACGCTGGCAGGCGCGCGTGGACCAGACGCGGGCCTCGCTCGAACGGGTCGCGCTCGAACGCGACCGATCCTGAGACACACAACTCGCGATAGCTAACACGGTACGCGTGACCAAGCCGGCCATTTGGCTGCGGCGCGCGATGCGCCGCGCTCAGCACACTGCGTGGCATCTCCTGATCGCGACGTTTGTACGGAGTTGTGGCGCGGTTCCCAGGGCCGTATTGACACGTCGATGTGGATCGTCTACCCGTCGCGTACGCTGCCTCGTTGGCGACGCCACACTGACACACTAATGAGCGGAGAGAGACCATGTCTGAGCACGTCAGGCATCTGATGTTGGGGTTGGCGACGATTATGCTGCTGTCGACTGTGCCGGTGCAGGCGGATGAGGAGGCCCCGGCCACGCAACCCGGCGAGCCAAAGGCCGATGTTCTCACGGAGCAGCAGTGGGTGACGCACCACACGATCTCGATCGACGGCCAGGAGATCGCCTATACCGCTACGGCCGGCCTACTCCCGCTGAAGGACGAGCAGGAACCGCCCAAGGCGTATGTCTTCTATATCGCCTACACGCGCGACGGCGTCAGCGACATGCACGAGCGGCCGCTTACGTTTTGTTACAACGGCGGTCCTGGTTCGTCGTCGGTCTGGCTGCACCTTGGCGCATTCGGACCGCGACGCGTGGCGCTGCCCGACCAACCTCTCCCGCCCAGGCCACCGTTCCAGCTCGTCGATAACGAGGCCAGTTTGCTTGACGTCACCGACATCGTGTTCATCGATCCCGTCTCCACGGGTTACAGCCGAACCGTAAAGGGCAACGATCCGGGACAGTTCCACGGTGTCACTGAGGATATGCGCTCTGTCGGTGAGTTCATCCGCATGTACCTCACGCGTAACAACCGCTGGACCTCGCCCAAGTTCCTCGCCGGTGAGAGCTATGGCACGACGCGCTCGGCCGTGCTCGCGGGCTATCTGCAGGATGAGCGCGGCATATTCCTCAACGGCATCGTGCTGGTTTCGTGCGTCTTCAACTTTCTCACGCTGAGCACGGCGGAAGGCAACGATCTCGGCTGCGTGTTGCTCCTGCCCTCGTGCACAGCGGCTGCGTGGTATCACAAGCGTCTGCCACCCGAACTGCAGGCTGACTTTCAGAAGACGCTCGACCAGGCCGAGGATTTCGCGATCAACGAGTATCTGCCCGCGCTGTATCGGGGCGACAGTCTGTCGCCGGATGTGCGTGCGGCTGTGCTGGCGAAGCTCAGCCGCTTCACCGGTCTATCCGAGGATTGCCTCGACCGGAGGAATCTGAGGCTGAACAAGGAGGAGTTCGTCGATCAGCTCCTGCGCGATCAACGCCGCGTCATCGGCCACTACGATGCCCGCTACGTCGCGGTTGATCTCGATCCGTCCGGCACACAGGGCGGATTCGACCCGAGCTTCAAATACATTCAGGGCGCCTATTCGGCGGCGATGTATTCTTACCTTCGCTCGGGGCTCGAAGTCGAAAACGACATGCCGTATCTGATTTTCTCGGATCGCATCGGCCACTGGAACTGGGAGTACGAGGGGCGGGACTACGTCAACGTCGGCCCGACTCTGCAACGGGCGATGACCACGAACCCGCACCTGCACGTGTTCGTCGCCAACGGATACTACGACCTGGTGACGCCGTACTTCGCGACCGAGCACACCTTCAACACGCTCGGCCTCGACCTGTCGCTACGCGGCCATGTGCAAATGGGATACTACGAAGGCGGGCACATGATGTACCTGCACAAGCCATCGCTGCTGAAGTTGAAGCGTGACATCACCGGCTTCATCAAGACCGCCCTGACGGAAGAATCAGATTGACGCCCACGTGGCGGCCGACGTCCCGTTGGCCGTCGTCGCGCCAATGCAGCACCGCTGATGCAGCGTGGTCGCCCCCTGGCGATCAGCCCATCGGCTTGTCGCGCTCCAGCTTGGCTTTGAGGTAGTTGCCGGTGTGGCTATGTTTGCAGGCGGCGATTGTCTCGGGTGTGCCTTCGGCGACAATCTCGCCGCCAGCGTCACCACCCTCGGGACCCAGGTCGATGACCCAGTCGGCGGTTTTGATGACGTCGAGGTTGTGCTCGATCACCAGCACGGTGTTACCACGGTCCACGAGCCGGTTCAGCACTGACAGCAGGTGTTGAATGTCCGCGAAGTGCAGCCCGGATGTGGGCTCGTCAAGCACGTAAAGCGTGTGGCCGGTGGACGGCCGCGACAATTCCGCCGCCAGCTTGACACGCTGGGCCTCGCCACCCGAGAGCGTGTTGGACGGCTGTCCGAGACGGATGTAGCCCAGGCCGACGTCGGAGAGGGCCTGCAAGCCCTGCTTGATCTTGTTGAAGCTGTCGAAGAATCTCAGCGATTCCTCGACGCGCATGTTCAGGACGTCGGCGATGGACTTGCCGCGGTAGCGCACTTCAAGCGTCTCGCGGTTGTAGCGTGTGCCGCGGCACTCCTGGCACTCGACGAAGACATCGGGCAGGAAGTGCATTTCGATCCGCCGGACGCCCTGGCCCTGGCAGGCTTCGCAGCGTCCGCCCTTGGCGTTGAAGCTGAAGCGGCTGGCACCGTATCCGCGAATGCGCGCTTCCTTGGTCTTGGCGTACAACCGGCGGATCTCGTCGAACACACCCGTGTATGTTGCTGGATTGCTGCGCGGTGTGCGGCCGATGGGCGTCTGATCGACCTCTATTACCTTGTCGATCTTGCTGGCGCCGATGAGACGTTCGTGCGCACCGGGAGTCTCGCGCGAGTTGAGCAACCTGCGGCGCAGGGCCGGCAGCAGCGTCTGCCCGACCAGCGTGCTCTTCCCGCTTCCGCTGACACCAGTCACAGCACAGAAGACACCCAGCGGAATGCCGACGTCGATCTTCTTGAGGTTGTTCTCGGCGGCGGCAACGATTTGCAGGAAGTCCGACCGGCGCGTCGGACGGCGCTCCTCCGGAATCTCAATCGTGTACTCGCCGCGCAGATAGCGCCCGGTGATCGAATCGGGCATCGCCAGCGCCTCGGCTGCCGGGCCCGCCGCGATTACCCTGCCTCCATGCAGCCCGGCGCCCGGGCCCATGTCCACGAGGTAGTCGGCGGCGCGGATGACGTCCTCGTCGTGCTCGACGACAATTGCCGTGTTACCGATCTCGACGAGTTGGCGAATCGAGTTCAACAGACGCTCGTTGTCGCGCTGATGTAACCCGATTGTCGGCTCGTCCAGCACGTAACACACGCCCACCAGTCGGCTGCCGAGCTGCGTCGCCAGGCGGATGCGCTGCGCCTCGCCGCCAGACAATGTGGCGCTGGTGCGATGGAGCGTCAGATAGCCCAGGCCGACGTCGTTCATGAAGTGCAAGCGCTGCCGCACTTCGCGCAGAATCGGGGCCGCGATCTGTTCCGCCTCACCCGTGAACTTCACCTTGTCGAAGAACTCGCCGGCGGCCGCGATCGACATACGCGTTATGTCGTGGATGTTGTGGTCGGCCACACGGACGGCCAGCGGTTCGGGTTTCAGTCTCGCGCCGGCGCACGCCTCGCAAAGCTGTTCCGACTGGTAGCCGCTGAGCCGGCTGCGATTGCCGTCGGCGCCTGCTGCGCGGTGACGCCGCTCCAGATTGGGCAGCACGCCCTCGAACTCGACACCGTACTGCTTGGTGTCCTGCTCGCTCGTGCCGGCGAGGATGATGCGGCGCAGGTCGTCGGGCAGGTTCCGGAAGGGGGTCTCAACTTTGGCTTCGAAGGCCGTGCAGAGGTCACGCAGCACCTTGGAGACGCTGGCCGCGACCTGAGCCCGGACCGAGCCGGCCTTGGCCCCCTTGCCGACCGCCCACGGTGCGATAGCGCCCGCCGACAGCGACAAGCCGTCGTTCGGCACCACTAGTCCGGG
>JAFGRR010000363.1 GCA_016935035.1 Phycisphaerae bacterium
AACGTCGCTGTCACCGCTGGCCAACCTGATCACGCCCGCCGGGCCACAGGACATCATGCGAGTCACGATCATCCAGCAGGCCCTGACCGCGCTCGACCCGTTTCGCATCTGGTTTTGGGCGATTGTGCTCGTCGGGCTGGCCGCGACGTCGCAACTGCGCGGCTGGCGCGCCTGGTCGACGGTGACGTTCTGCTGGATCGTCGGCGCCGCCGTCCGCTGCGGTCTGGCGGTCGCGATGCTGCCCAGAACAGAGGCGCTCGGGTAATAGCGGCTAAAACGCCGCCGATACGGAGGTGATGATGAAGACAATCATCGGCATCGTGCTGCTGGGAGTGGCGGTCGGCGGGATTTACGTCCTCAACGACAAGCTCCGCAACGACGACGGCGAGAGTATTCTGCACGTCGCCCAGCAGATCGAGGTGCCCGTCGAGATCGCCACCCCCGAGCGGCGCGACATCATCCGCACCGTGCAGGCCCCCGGCGAGGTCGAGGCCTTTGACGAGGTGGATATCAGCTCCGAGGTCATGGGCAAAATCCTCGAAATGCCGGTCGAGGAAGGTGACACCGTCGAGGCCGGTGAACTGGTCTGTCGCTTGGACGACGCCGACTACCGCGCGCGGCTGCTATCGCGCGAGGCCACGGTCGGCAAGCTCAGGGCCCTCATCACCCAGGCCGAGGCCGCCCTCGACAAGGCCCAGCGCGACTGGGACCACATCATGGCCATCGATCGCGCGCGGGCCACGTCACGCTTCGAGATCGCCGACTACGAAACGGCGGTAATCACCGCGCAGGCCAACCTCGAAATGCGCCGCCAGGAACTCATCGAAGCCGAAGCCATGCTGCAATCGGCGCAGGAGGACCTCGACCGCACGGTCATCCGCGCCCCGCTAAGCGGCATCGTCTCGCAACGCTTCGCCGAGGTCGGCGAGGTCGTCATCACCGGCACCATGAACAACCCCGGCACGCGCGTCATGGTCATCAGCGATCTGTCGCGCATGCAGGTGCGCTGCCGTGTCGACGAGGAGGACGCCCCGCTGGTCGCCGCCGACCAACCCGCGCGCATCTACCTGCAGTCGGATACGCGTCGCAGCATTCCCGGCCGCGTCCTGCGCGTCGGCACCAAGGGCACCAAGCAGCTTGGCCGCGACGTCGTGACCTTTGAGACGCTGGTCCTGATCACGTCCGATGACAAACGCGTGCGGCCCGGCATGACCGCCAGCGTCGAGATCGAGGTCGATCGGCGCGAGCAGGCGCTGACGATCCCCGTGCAATCGGTCGTCCACCGCAAGCGGCGCGACCTGCCCGACGAACTCGTCAAAGAGCACGACCGCCTGACGCGCGAGAGCGACGAGGCCGTGCAGCAGAACGTCGCCGAGTACATCAAGCTGGTCTTCTGCGTGGTGGACGGCAAGGCCGAGGCCCGCCTGGCGCAAACCGGCATCAGCGACGCGCGCGGCGTGGAAGTCATTGGCGGCGTCGGACCGGACGACAAGGTCGTCGTGGGCCCCTACCGCAGCCTGGACAGCCTGAAGGACGATTCGCAGGTGAAGATCGAGGAAAAGAAGACCGCCGAAAAGAACCACGATTCCGACAAACCCGACGACCCGGCCGCCGCCGCGACAGCCACGCAGCCCGCTTCCACTCAACCGAGCGACCCCAACGACGAGCAGCCATGATCGCCGACCAGCACGACAACTCGAAACCGGTGATCGAGCTCATCGACCTGCGCAAGATATACCGCGTCGGCACCGAACTGGTGCACGCCCTGCGCGGCGTGACGCTGACCGTGCGCGAAAACGAATACGTCGCGATCATGGGTGCATCCGGCTCGGGCAAGAGCACGCTGCTGAACATCCTCGGCTGCCTCGACGTGCCGACCAGCGGCGAATACCACCTCGGCGGCCAGGACGTATCGAAGCTGTCGCAGTCAAAGCTCGCTCGCATCCGCGGCCGCCGCATCGGTTTCGTCTTCCAATCATTCGAACTGCTGCCGCGTACGACCGCGCTTAAGAACGTCGAATTGCCGCTGCGCTACACACGCGCCCGTCATCGCCGCCAGCGCGCCACCGAAGCCCTGCAACGCGTCGGCCTGCTCGACCGCGCCCATCACCACCCGAACCAACTCTCCGGCGGACAGAAGCAACGCGTTGCCATCGCCCGCGCCCTCGCCCAGCAGCCCGACCTGATCCTCGCCGACGAACCCACCGGCAACCTGGACAGCACCACCGGCGAAGAGATCATGGCCATCCTCGACAGCCTGCACAACGACGGACAGACGGTCATCGTCGTCACGCACGAGGACGACATCGCCGCTCGCTGCCAGCGCGTTATCAAGCTGCGCGACGGGCAAGTCGTCTCCGACGAACGCCGCCAGGACACGCCGGACGTCCCCAGCAATCCGCAGCCCGTGGAGACGCCATGACAGCCGCCAGGATGCTGCTGAGCGTGCTTCTCTTCGTGCCGGACCGTCTGGCGTCGGCGGCGGGGAACGTCATCACCGCCCTGATCCAGATCTGGGCCAACAAGATTCGCTCGCTGCTCACCGTGCTCGGCATCATCATCGCCGTCACGTCGATCATCGCCGTCGTCTCGCTAGTCGAGGGCTTCGGCGACTACGTCACCAACTTCCTGCGCGGCCTCGGCACCAACATGATGGTCGTCTACCCCGAGTGGCTGCGCGGCCCACGCGGCGAATATCTGCGCCCGGCCGAGATGAACATCGGCGACATCCAGGCTGTCGACGCCCACGCCGAAGCCGTGCGGCAAACCTCGCCGGTCATCTGGCTCCAGGGCCAGGTCGAGTACGGCCGCCAGCAGCTCACCAGCGTGGACATTCGCGGCACGAACGAGTTCTTCCAGCGTATCCGCAACTTCTACCCCGACGCCGGCCGCTTCTTCGCGGCAGTCGATGTCGAAAACGGCAACTCCGTCTGCGTGCTGGGCCGCGAGGTGCTGCGCAAGCTCGAATGCGACGAGTCCATCGTCGATGACTACATCCTCATCGACAGTCAGCGTTTCAAGGTCGTCGGCCTGCTCGAATCCAAGGGCAGCTTCATGGGCGACAACCAGGACGAGATCGTCGTCATCCCCTGGACCACCGCCCTGAAGATGTACCCCTGGCGGCGTGACTACCTCGCCTTCTACGTCGAGGCCGTCGACGAGGGCCAGATCGGCGAGGCCCGCAACCAACTCGCCCGTATCCTCCGCGAACGCCACGGCCTAAAGCCCGGCGACCGCAACGATTTCGGCATCTTCAAGCAGGACGAGGTCCTGCGCGAGTTCAACAACATTCGCATGATCGCCACCGGCGTGCTGGCCGGCATCGTCAGCATTTCACTGCTCGTCGGTGGCATCGGCATCATGAACGTCATGCTCGTCTCCGTCACCGAACGTACCCGCGAGATCGGCCTGCGCAAGAGCGTCGGCGCCCACCGCCGCGACATCCTGATGCAGTTTCTCACCGAGGCCATCGTGCTCAGTACCGTCGGCGGCGCCATCGGCATCCTGCTCGGCTACGCCATCGTCCACCTCGTCTCGCTGCATCCCAGCATGGTCAAAGCCACCGTGCCGCTCTGGTCCGTCGGCCTGGCCCTGGGCTTCAGCGCCGGCGTGGGCATCTTTTTCGGCATCATCCCGGCTTTCAAGGCCGCTATCATTCACCCCATCGATGCCCTGAGGCACGAATAACCGGAATCGCTCCGCCGCGAACAAGCCCGCTTGGCGACGTGCGGTCATTCCGGGTAGATTCCCGCCGACGGACGCCCGAACACGGTGGTTAGGAACATGACCAAGCGAACAAACCTGGATGCTGAGTGGCTGTTCAGGGCCGACCCCAAAGACATCGGCCTGGCCGAGAAGTGGTTCACGCAGCCGGCTGACGACGACTGGCACGCAGCAAAGGTGCCCGCGTGGTGGGATGACTACGACGAGCCACGAAGCGACGGCCCCGGCTGGTATCGACGCGAGTTCGAGCTGCCGGCCGACTTGGACGCCAAAGCCGCCGGCCTCTGCATCGCGGGCATCGACGAAGAGGCCGGCGTCTGGCTCAACTGCACCCCCGTCACACCGTTGCCCGAGCACCGCGAACGTCTGCTCTATGACATCAGCCACGCCGTCCACCCCGGCATGAACAGCCTCGTCGTGCGCGTCCCGGATTACGCCGGCCCGACCGGCCTGCTGCGCGGCGTCGCCATCGGCTCACTCGCCCACGGCCCCGCCGCGCTCCTCACCGGCGACCACGCCGACAAGGCCGCCCGCCAGTCCGAACACTGGGTCCGCGAAGCCGTCATCTACGAGGTCTTCCTGCGCTCATTCTCGCCCGCCGGCAACTTCGACGGCCTGCGGCTGCGGCTAGACGAACTGCGCGATCTCGGCGTCACCATCCTGTGGCTCATGCCGATCAATCCTGTCGGCGTCGAGGGCCGCAAGGGCACGCTCGGCAGCCCCTACGCCGTCCGCGATTACTGCGGCATCAACCCCGAGTTCGGAACGCTCGAAGACTTCAAGGCCCTGCTCGACGCCGCCCACGCGCGTGGCATGAAGCTCATCATCGACTGGGTCGCTAACCACACCGCCTGGGATCACCCGTGGACGCGCGAGCATCCCGATTGGTACACGCGTGACGAAGGGGGCAACATCAAGCCCGCCCATCCCGAATGGACCGACGTCGCCGACCTTGACTACTCGTCGGCCGGCCTGCGCGCCGCGATGGAGGCCGCCCTGTTGTATTGGCTGCGTGACGTCGGCATCGACGGTTTCCGCTGCGACGTGGCGGGTATGGTGCCGCGCGATTTCTGGGAATCCGTCCGCCGCAGGCTCGACGCCGTCAAGCCGCTCATCATGCTCGCCGAGGACCAGGACCCCGCCCAGCACCTCGTCAGCTTCGACCTGACCTACGACTGGGGCACGTACGCCCTGCTCGGCAGCCTACCCGCCGGCAAGCTGAAGCCCGTGCACATTCAACGTCGGCTGGCCGAGGAAACGCTCGACTACCCGCGCGGCAGCCTGCGCATGCGCTTCAGCAGCAACCACGACAAAAACGCCTGGACCGGCCCAGCGCGCGTCCGCTTCGGCGCCGCCGCACCGGCCGCTGCAGTCCTCGCGTTCACTCTCCCCGGCGTCCCTCTGATCTACAACGGCCAGGAAGTCGGCAACGACAAAAAGCTCGACCTCTTCGAGAAACTCCCCATCGACTGGACGCGCGAAGATCTCGGCCTGCGCCAACTCTACACCGACCTCACCCGCCTCCGCCGCGCGTACCCCGCCCTGCGCCACGGCGAAACCACTTACCTGCACACCCCCACCGACGACGTATTCGCCATGCGCCGCCAATCCGCCGACGACACCATCCTAGTCCTGATCAACTTCACCCCCACCACCCGCGAATTCACCTTCGATGGTGAACCCCGCAAACTGCTAGGCGACGCCAACACTGAATCGCATCGCGTCCATTTGCCCCCATTCGGCTACTTCATCGCCCAAATCACGTGACGCCCAAACAGAGCCGGAAGCGGAAGCGAGGCAAATATCGGCTTCAATGATGAATACAGAAACACACCGTGCGCCAACCGGCGTCCCAGCGTCTTTCTGCATCCTGCTCTGAAAAGTCCGCGTTGGAGGGTGCCCAAGCGCTAAGCGCGGGCATGCCCAGCGCCCTCGGCCGCCTATTCATCGTGCCCGGGTGTCGCCGAAGACGCCATGAAGACTGCGTTCATCATTCTGCATTCGTGATCCGCCGTACCATCCGAATGGAATCCGCGCTAAAGACCGCCAACGCGGCCCAGATGAACGCAAACGTCACCGCGTGCCCCCAGGTGAAGGCTTCGCCGAAGGTCAGGGCGCAGATGAAGTGGCCCGTGGGGGCCAGGTATTGCAGGAAACCCATGGTCGTAAGCCGCAGACGCCGGGCGGCATTCGCGAACCACAATAGCGGCAAGGCCGTCACGATACCGGCGGCCATCAGCAGCAGACTGCCACCCACGCCTTCGACAATAAAAGCCCCGCTTCCCACCGCCGCACAATAGCCGAGATAACCCACCGCCAGCGGCATGAGCATCGTGGTTTCAATGGTGAGCCCGGTGAGCCCGTCCACGGCCGCGGTTTTGCGCAACAGGCCATAGATGCCGAACGACAGTGCCAGCAGCAGCGCGATTCCGGGTACCTCTCCATTCGCGACGATGAACGCCAGCACGCCAATGCTCGCCAGCGTCACACTCAGCTTCTGCCACGGCCGCAACCGCTCGCCGAGAAACAAGTAGCCGAGCAACACATTGACCAGTGGGGTGATAAAGTACCCGAGGCTGGCCTGGATCACGTAGCCGTTGCCGACGGACCAAATGAACAGCAGCCAGTTGTTGGCGATAAGCAGCGACGTCGCCACCAGCGTCAGCATCGTCCGCCGTGACGCCAAGACCCATCGGACGGTCTCCGGTCGCCGCCACCAGAGCATCAGCGGCACCAGCAGCACCACTGACCACACCACGCGATGCCCTAGCACCTGCAGCGCCGGCACGTGCGAGACAGCCTTGAAGTAAATCGGAACCAGCCCCCACCACCCATACGCCGCGATCCCATAGATCACGCCGGCGCGAGCACTACTCCTCCCTTCCTCAACACACGCGCCGGCCATGGAATTCGTCTCAGCGCCCTCCTCCGAGAAGCCGCGTGACTGAGCCCTTTCTGCACTCTTCATTCTGCATTCTGCACTCACCCCAGCACGCGCGTGCGAATGCGCCGCAGCGCCAGCCAATGCGCGACCACCACATACAGCAGCAGCATCCCGACATGTGCCAGCGTCATCCAATCGGCCTGAGCCTTGTACAGTGCCCGCGAAAGCTCAACAGAATGCGACAGCGGCAACACAAACCACAGCAGGTCCACCACGCCGCGCACCGACGTCGGCGGTCCCAGTGTGCCGGAGAAGACCGGGAAAAACGTGCCTGAAAAGAAAAACAGCGGCGTGATCACACCCGTCGTGAAGAACGTGAAGTTGTTGATCATCTTCACGTAGCTGGTCACGATCAGTCCGATCGCACCAAAGAGGTACGCCGTCGCGAATCCCACCACCGGCACCAGCACACACCACGGCGTGATCTTCACGCCGAACAGCATGGTCACGAGCATGACAACCGCGGAGAACACCGCCCCCTTGGTGCCGCAGAAGAGAAATTCGCCCGTGAACACCTCGTGCACGCGCAGATGCGTGCTCAGCATGGCGTCATAGGTCTTCTGCCACGTGAGCCGCACGAACGCGGCATACGTCGTTTCGAACACGCCAGTGAACATCGAGGAGCTCGCCAGGATGCCACTGGCCACAAACGCCGTGTAAGGTAATCCGTCAAACAGCCCGTCACGCATGTACGTCGAAAGCCCCACCGCGACAGCCGTGAAGAAGAACAGCGGCTCCAGCACCGGCGGCATGGCGTTGGCTATCAGCGTCCGGCAATACACCTTCACATGCCGATACCACACGCCATACAGGCTCCAGAACAGCCCCGTCCGCAGCGCGCACGCCTGCTCAACCCGCATGAACTCCGGCAAGGGAGCCCCGCCACTGCCCGATTTCATAGCCGCTACAGCCCCGTCATTCGCCATTCGCTATTCGCCATTCATCATTCAGTCAGTCCATGCCCCGTGAACTTCAGGAACACATCCTCCAGGTTCGCATGCCGCAGCACCGTGAACGGCGTCCGTACTCGCTCGTACAGCTTCTGCAAGGACGCCTCGGTATTCGAGTAAAAGAAATCCGCGTCGCCGGCGTGCTCATGACGCACATCACCGTCGTGCTCTGGAATCGCACTGAGCCCCGCTGCCTGAAGCACGTAGCGTTCGAGGTGCCGCTCTACGAGGGCGTTCGGCGCCCCATCCAGCAGCACCTTGCCATGATCCATAATCATCACGCGATCGGCCAGTTGCTGGGCCTCTTCCATGTAATGCGTCGTCAGGAGGATGGTCATGCCCTGCCGCTTGAGCTGCCGCAATAGCGCCCAGATCACGTGCCGCACTTGCGGGTCGAGCCCCGTGGTCGGCTCATCGAGGATCAGCAGCCGCGGCTGGTTCAGCAGTGCCCGGGCGATCATCAGCCGCCGCACCATCCCGCCCGAGAGTTCGCGGATCTCGCTGCCCGCCTTTTCGGACAGTTCCATCCAGGCCAGCAGGTCGGCGATGCGTTTCCGAGCCGTGCCATGATCGAGCCCGCAATACAGCCCGTGCACGAGCAGCGAATCGGCCGCTGCCAGTTCGCTGTCTAGATTGTTGTCCTGAAACACGACACCGATATGGCGGTTGATCAGCTTGCGTTGGCTCATCGGCGTCAGGCCGAAGACATTCAACTCGCCGCCGGACTTGCCGACCAGGCTCAGAATCATGCGCATCAGCGTCGTCTTCCCGGCCCCGTTGGGCCCCAGGAAGCCGACGCACTCCGTCGGGTGTACGTCGAAGCTCACGCCATCGACGGCGTGCAGCTTGCCGTAGCACTTCAACAGATCGCGGGACGTGACGATTGGTTCTTGCGTTTGTGCGTTCATGGTTCCTTTTCCGAACCACGCATCATAAGGCGTCGCGGCCGCCCGTGGAAACACGACTTCGCCGAGCCGCTGTAGTGCGGCGAGGCCGTCCACGACCAGAATGAGCCCCGGTCCTCGAAAGACCCGAACGCCTACCACTACACCTGGTACGACCACAAAGGCACCGCCGAGTGGGTGCAATACGACTTCGCCACCGAACAGACAGTCTCGGACGTCGAGGTCTACTGGTTCGACGACCGCGACAAGGAAGACGGCCAGTGCCGCGTCCCCCAAAGCTGGCGCCTACTCTACGAGTCTGGCGACAAACGGCAGCCGCTCGAACCCCAAACCAACGTCGGCGGCAATCTGACCCGCGGGCTGCTGCGCAAGGCTCGTGGTTTGATGCGCCGGAACGCGGTGAGCATGCCGGTCCGTCGGCGAAACACCTGCGGCGATTCAACTCCAGGCATCGACAGAGGAACGAGGCCATCTCAGCGTGCAGCGATCTGCGCACGCGCTCGAATCCCGGTGGGAGCCAGGCAGAAGCCACACAGGCAAGTATCCGGAAAACGCGCGGTACAAGATAAGCCCCACCGAGACCACGTCCGAACGGAACGAGGGCTTCCCCAGTGCCCGCTCCGGCGCCAGGTACCCGACTGTGCCCAAGCCGGACGCCTCCAGCGTACGACAGGCGACCTTGCCGATGCCGAAATCCGCCAGCGTCTGGTCGCCGAGCGGGTATCAAAGGGTGGCGGTCACGGTCATACGATAATCCACTCGCCCAGCACGGGCTGTGCGGGCGCGGTCTCCGGTGGCACAGCGCTAGCGTCGGTCCTTCCTGTCGCCGCGCGAGGAGTGAGCACGTCCGCTTCCAACATAGACGCTGACTCCCTCGTGCCGCCGGATGGGCCAACAAACGTGATACGCCTGCTCTTTTCGAGCGCGTCGATCAGCGCGACTGCGTTCTCATGCGGCACACCCAGAGATTCGCATACTTGGTCAGCCATCTGCGCCTTCCCTTCATAATAGGGTGCCCGCAGACTGCTGCTGAACGACCTCAAGAGGGCCGTGTGCGCCTGTTCCAGTAGATCGACATCGTCCATGGCAGTTACTCCTTAGAATTGACGTCCCCCCCCAGCGGCGCGTTTCCTGGTCTCAGGACCAGTACTTCGGTCGTCCGTAGTAATTGTACAATTCTGTCTCGTAATCTCGATTCACCGGGGTGACCGGGTCGTACTCCGGACTACCTTCCACTTCCCTGCGCGAGAGGCCTACATGTACCATCCGCTCGTCCCAACGCACGTTCTGAATCCACATGGGCGCAATAAGCACGTGCCGCCCGGGCAGCCAGTTGCGCGTGTCGACTACCATGTACAGGATCCGCCAATCTTCGTCGTTGAGAAGGAAGTCGGCGACGTGACCGATGTCACCGTCTGAGGCGCGAAGGCCGTATCCGAATACCTCGTTGGCACTCCGAAATCGCGGATCACCCTCGACCGCGGAGGCACCGGTCTTCGGTCCGTGCGCGCCCGGCTGAGCGGTCGCGGGTGTGGTACTCTCCCAGTACATCGGCCAGACATAATGCGATGCCAACTCCTTCTCACGCTGCCGCGATATTGGCGCGTCAGCGTCAATGCCCGGACTCTCCACGAGTTGTTCCTTGGACAGGTTCAGGTGCAAGGTTGGGCCTCCCCAGTCAGCCCGTGCGATTGACACCGGCGAAATCAGCACGCGACGGCCGACTGGCCAATCGCCGACATCCACGACCAAGTAGCGAATGTTCCACTCCCAATCGTCGAACAAGAAGTCAGCGGCACGGCCCATTTCCACATCCATTGCTGCGACTCGAAGTTTGAGCAGATTCTCAAGGCTACGTAGCATCAGTGTGCCTCCTGAGTCAGTTGTGATGTTTGTTTGTCCTGATCGCCGTCAGTGTCGTCGATATTCCTGATGATCTCCTTGATAACAGGCACGCGCGTCGGCGCCACACTCAGTGTGCGAACGCCCGCCGTGAGCAGTAGTGGCACGGCTGACTCGCGTCCCGCCAGTTCCCCGCAAACGCTAAGCGGCCTCCACCCTACGTCTGCCTGCACCAGCCGCAGCAACCGCAACACAGCGGGATGCTCCTCCTGAAAGTAGTCGCACACAAGCGCATTCTCTCGGCCGGCGGCCATCAGATACTGCGTCAGGTCATTGGTCCCGACGCTGAGGAATTCCGAGTGTTGGGCGATCGCAGCCGCGTCAAGGGCCGCGGCGGGCGTTTCAATCATGGCGCCGAGCGGTGGTACGGCAGCATTCATTTCTTCCGCGGCATCGGTCAGGCTTTCCGCCACCCGTTCCATTTCCGCCGCCAGGGTGACCATCGGTACGAGGATGCGTAATTTCTGCTCCTGGGCGACACGGAGCAACGCGCGCAACTGCGTATCAAGCAGATCCGGATACTCAACGAGCAGGCGAACTCCACGCCGACCGAGCGCAGGGTCGCTTTCCGCGGGAAGATCGAGAAACGGCGGGACCTTATCCGCGCCCAAGTCCAGTAGCCGGACAGTTACTGTCCGGTTCTGGAATGGCGCGATCGCATGGCCGATTTCCTCAGCCAACTCATCTTCGTTAGGCGGCGCCTTCTGCGAGAGATACAGACACTCTACGCGGTACAGCCCAACTCCATCCGCACCGTTCTCCTTGGCCAGGCGCGCGTCCTCTACGCCGGTGATGTTTGCCAGCACCTGAACCGTGACGCCCGCCCGCGTCGTAGCCGGTTCGCAACACCTGCGCCGCGCTTGCGCCAGTCGGGCTCGCGCCCGTATCGCGGCATTCGCGAACTTCTGCCGCGTAGGGTGGTCTGGGGCAACGACCACCGTGCCGTGCGATCCGTCAACCAGCAGTTCATCGTTCTGGGCGATCTCGTCGATTCGATCCGCCAACTGCGTCACGGCTGGAATGCCCAACTCACGGGTCAGCAAAGCGGCGTGTGAGGCAGGACCCCCAAAAGCCACGGCCACGGCGACCGCGGACTTACGAGACAGGTGTACAGTGTCGGATGGCAGCAGGCGACGAGCCACCAGAACACTCGCCACAGGCATGTTCTCGAGCGTGTGTGCATGGAGTCCCGCGAGCACACGCAGCAGTCTACGGCTGAGATCAGTCAAGTCGTCCGCCCGCGTGGAGAGCTTTGAGTCGCCGACCGAACGAAATCTGCGTACCAGCCGTCGGAACACACGTTGTACAACGTGTTCGGCATTGATCAGCTCCGTCTCCATCTCGCTTCGTAGTTCAGCCGCGAGGCCGGGATCACTGAGCAGAGTCTTGTGAGATCGGAATATGTCGGCCAGCACGGAGTCAAGGTCACTTTCGATGCGCTCGGCGGCGTGCTCCAGATCGCCAAGCACCACTGCGGTGGCTTTCTCGATCCTGGCGTACTCCTCATCGATCTGATGCTTGTCGATGTCGTAGCACTCGTGGTCGCGCTGCAGAATGTCTTGGTACACGAACGCCCTGTCACTAGCCAGGCCTGGCGACATTCCACGGCCGGCGAGCGTGGTATTCTGCTTGAATTGTGTCGAGGTTGATGTCATATGAGATAGCTCACACTTAGCCAGTGCAGTTCGTCGGCGCGGCGATATGTCGGCTGCGCGTCACTTTGCCTTTGACCGCTGTCGCGCCAGTTTTCTCAGAGTCCGGCGTAGGTACGGGTGATCCAACGACGTCCCCGCAAATGTCGCCGACTTGGCCAATGACTCGTAATACGCAGCGCCGCTCGCCGCGCGCTCGCGGATCGTCTCGTCGACGTTCACGCTCTCGGCGATCTCTTTGGAGTAGTCGCTCATTCTCTGGGCCAGTTCGCGTACGCGCTCTTGTCCCGCAAGCGTGCCGCGGCAGCATACGCCGATGATCTTGGCAAGCTTCTCCTTCGATCTCGGATGGCTCTCCACCACCTTCCGCGTGGTCACAATGGTGTTCTCGAACACACCCAGTTGCCGATTGACATGCAGTATTTGCTTCGCGCAGCGTTTGGCGGCCTGCACAGGGTCGGATGGCATGCCTTTTGATATCGGCTTGCTCAGTGTGACCTCGAGGTGCTTGCGCGCGCGGCTGACGCGCTCAGCGAGCACCACGACACGCAGGCCGGGTGGGACGATGTTGTTCGTGACCCAGCCGGAGCCATCGCAGAATCCGCAACGTGCCACGCCCAGTCCGGCGCAGGCCTCGCACAGAATTGCGCCGCTGATCGTCCCGCGACCGTCGCAAACCTCGCATGATTCCAACCCATGCTTGCAGTAGAAGCACGGAAAACGTACGAAGGCGTCAATGAGCTTGGCGGTCGCCTCTTTGCCGATTGACTTGTTGAGCCAACGGTGTAGTCCACTTCCGGTCGGGAACAGATCGTGGTCTTGTGCATTCCGAAACAGCTTGACGGCTTGAGTGCTTCGGCCACGTTCCAGTTTCGCCAGAACGCCTTGCATAACCCGGTCGCGCAGATTACCTGCGTTTCGTTTGGCCGAGGCGTCCGTATCATCGCCACCGCTACGTCGCTTTTCGCTCGACATGGATCTCTCCTGTGTGCGTTGGCCTTGTGGCGAACGCGGAACTCGCGGAATGGTGCACTGCACAGTGTATGCCTGGGGAGCGTCTGGCGCAGGCCTCCAATGCGTCGGCCTGGCCTACCGGCGCCCCGGTTGCTCTGGCCGCGGTACCGCCCGCCACCGCCAGTTCTGGCCGCCGATCGCGTGGGCTCAGAACTGGCGCTGCCAGTCGATGCGACAGCACTCGATCTCACCACTGTGCCGCGCGCACGATTGCTCCAGCGCTCTCAGTGATTCCCCGATCGTGATCGTGGCGTCTTCGCTCCAGCGCGCATCGATTGACTCGACTGCCTGCAATTCTGCACGCAGCTTTTCCCACTCTTGGCGCAGGGATTCTAGCGATCGACGGAGATCTGCCGACGCGCCAGTGTTGCGCGCCGCATTCTCGGTCAGCGCGCCAATCCGTCTCGCAAGTGCATCCAGTTGTGTACTCGTTTCGTCCGTGCTCAACTCCGCTCCAAGGCGTCGCTCAGCCGGCCCGGCACGGCTGGGACACGCCCATCCCCATCGCCACGGATTCGCTCAGAACCAGAACATCGGTCCCAGACGATCGTCGGTGACCTCGAATGCGTTCTCGCCGTTCAGTGCGGTCGTTCCAACAAACCGCGGCGCCCGTCTGATTTGCTCCCGATTAAGAACGAGTTCAGCAGCTCGTTCGTGCCAGCACAGGGCGTGAACGTGGTTCGTGGACACACGAACTCGGCGACCACGCAGCCAGTTCCCGGTACTGACCACCAACTCGGCGACCTTCCATTCGGTGTCGTCCAACAGCAGGTCATCGATGTGCCCACACGCATCGCCGCCGCACCGTATGTCGTATCCCCTGACTTCTACGGCGCTACGGAGCCGTGCCTTCACACTTGTGGTAGTCGGACCACCGTCTTGCCGCGCATTCTTGCCCCGCGCTCGCATCCCGAGCAATGCGGCCACAGCCGTGCCCCAACCGGGCAGCCAACTGTGCCGTTTCGTCAGCTTCTGCTCCTCCTGCCGACAGACGGGCTGGTACGTTTCGATACCTGGGCTGCTGCGCAATTCTGCGCGGGTCAGATGGAGTTGTACCAGTGGCCCGCTGTCACCGATTGCGTCCACGGAGGTAGGCGAAACCAAAACGGATTTGCCCGGCAACCATACTCCGCTGTTCACGACAATGAAGCGGGACTGCCACTCCTGATCGTCGAAATACAGGTCACGGGCCGCCCCAGCTTTGCCATTGCTCGTGGCGACATCGAGTCTCAGTAGGCTGTTCACGCTGCGGAGCATCGATTCTCCCGGAACCGACTGTGACTACGCTGGCTGTCCACTGCTGCTGGCGGCCCCGTCGCCACTGCACATCATCCAGTGATGGCTGCCTGAGCGTGCCCAACGGGGCCAGCCGACGCAAACTACATCCTATTCGAATGATTTGGCATGTCAAGAAGCTTGCGTGTGTCTGGGCATGTGACACTAATAGTCTGCCACCAATGGTGTTACGCGCTATACGAGCTCGCACCCGATCACTGCTTATGTATTGGACACGAAATATTGTGCGGATAACATCTGGTAGTGGGGGAGGCCGTGGCCAGCGCGCAAGCCTACGTAGCAGGTCGAGCGCTGCCGGCAGACAACACCCGACGATGTTAACGGTGTGTTCGACGCCGCGAAACTACGAAGTGCGCGACGACTGTTCGGCTTTCGCGTGCAGGCCATGGATGGCGATGTGGGCAAGGTGGCGGATGTGTTGTATGGGCCCGAGCCGCGGCGAATCTCCAGACTCGTTGTCGCCACGCGCGGGTGGCCTCCCGGCTCGAAGCTGGCGATGCCGACCGAGCACATTCAGGGCATCAGCAGGCCCAATCGATGACTGTTCCTTGGCATAACGCGCAACGCCGTCTGTGATTGTCGGCCTTTTGACGACGAACAGCAGGCGCTTTGATCGAGGCATACCAGGTGCAGTGCCAGCGCATTTGGGTTGTCGATATCTAGTCTCTCCACACGCGAAGCAGGCATGCAACTGCAGAGGTGACCGCCCCGTGAACCGCGATGCAGAAACTGGCCGCTATCTACCATCTGACACGAAGCCTGGCGTCGCAGCGCCGGCGAGGACGTCTGCTGCACTACGGCAAGCACACGCATCTTGCTTTGTGTGCGGTAGCTCGAACGGCGACGAGCTGGGTTTGTCATTCCACCCCAAACCTGACGGCAGTGTCGTCGCGCGATTTGCCAGCGAGCCACGTCTCGGGGGCTACGCGGACCGCATGCATGGCGGCGTGATATCGATGATTCTCGACGACGCAATGACGAGCCGTCTGTTACAGGGCCAGGTCATCACGGCCGTTACCGGACGACTCACCGTGCACTACCGGCACCCTGTCTGGCTCGGTGAAGTCATTGAAGTGCGTGCCCGTGTCAAATCATCCCAGCCACCTCTGTTTCGCATGGAAGCCGAGTTGACGCAGGACAGACGCGTCTGCAGACGGGCGACGGCGAAGTTCGCACATGTGGACATGTCGGCGCCGGTCGACGCATAGTCAATCCGCCACCGCTCATGAGGCCAGCGTAGGCGACGTATGCGGTCCACGACATCACCCTGCCTTCCTATGCCGCATTGAGCCGGCAACGGTCAAGAGCGCGAACACGATGCACGAGGCGCTGACGCCAACTACCGAGGCGTCAATCTGTGCGGCATACGCCGTGAAACTCTCACCAAGGGGATGCCGGTCAAACTTGCTCGCGGCAACCGACAGCCCGCGATAGACCAGCGTGATCAGTACGGCCGCCAGCATCGTGATGAAGACGCGCGTGCTCAACCACACCGAGCGCTGCTTGCTGAGCGACCCTATGCAGACGGGCAGGATGATCGCCGGCGCCCAGAGGTGATACGTCAGAAGCAGCAGTCCGATGATGTCCGACCAGGCCACGGCCACCAGTATCGCGGCGCCGCCGAGCGCGGCCGTACATATGCGTGC
>JAFGRR010000364.1 GCA_016935035.1 Phycisphaerae bacterium
ATCTCGATGGGCGGAACGCTCATTCGCCTCTGCGAACAGGGCCACGAGGTCCACGTCGCGTACCAGACCTCCGGCAACATCGCCGTCTTTGACGACGAGGCCATTCGGCATGCCGACTTCGTCAGTGAGTTCTGCGACGAGTTCGAGATCTTCGGCGACGAGCAAGCCGAGCGCATCGAGGCCGCCGTCCGCTCATTCGTCCACGTAAAGCAGCCTGGCGAACCCGACAGCCCCGAGCTTCAGCAAATCAAAGCGCTCATTCGCCGCAGCGAAGCCCGCGCCGCCGCACGTTATTCGGGCGTCAAGACCGAGAACATTCACTTCCTCGATCTGCCCTTCTACGAGACCGGCCGCGTCAAGAAGAAACCCATCAGCGACGCCGACATCAACATCACCGTCGAACTGCTCGAACAGGTCAAGCCGCACCAGATTTACGCCGCCGGCGACCTGTCCGACCCGCACGGTACACACCGCGTCTGCCTCCAGGCGGTCACACTCGCCATCGGCAAGCTGGCCGAAGAGGAGTGGATGAAGCAGTGCGACATATGGCACTATCGCGGCGCCTGGCAGGAATGGGAGCCGCACCTCATCGACATGGCCGTCCCGCTCAGCCCCGACGAGGTCGAGCGCAAACGCATGGCGATCTTCAAGCACCAATCGCAGAAGGACAAGGCGCTCTTCCCCGGCCCATGGGACACCCGCGAGTTCTGGAAACGCGCCGAAGACCGCAACGCCAATAGCGCGGCCCTGTACGACAAGCTCGGCCTGCCCGAATACCAAGCCATCGAGGCCTTCGTACTCTGGCACCCCGAGAGCGAGTGAGGAAGAAGGGACCAAGGGACGTAGGGACAAAGGGAAAGACGAAGAAACAACGAGGACGCTCCGCCGGGTGCCACTGCTCTTGAGCAGTGCCTGCGCTTAAACGCTGGGCCGAGAGGTGTTTGTCTGTATGTAGCGTTGCCTCCCCGCGGACAACGTAGGACTCTTGCGGGCGCACTTGGCGTTTTACGTCGGCCGCGGGGGGCCGACGCTACGGCCATTGTCGCGAGGCACGCAGAACAGGTACCCCGCTCTCGGCCCAACCTATGCGCCCCACCGCTGGAAACCCGTCCCATTTGGCGATAGTGTGCCCGCAACACATTGCCATGAGGGACGACAAATGCAGCTCGACCAGTTCGACTGGGCTTTCGTCATCGGCTTCTTCGTCATCGCCCTGGTCATCGGCCTGCTCGTCTCACGCCGCGCCGGACGCTCCAGCAGCGAGTTCTTCCTCTCCGGACGCGCCATGCCCTGGTGGCTGCTCGGCATGTCGATGGTCGCCACCACCTTCTCAACCGACACCCCCAACCTCGTCACCGACATCGTCCGCCAGAATGGCGTCGCCGGTAACTGGGTCTGGTGGGCCTTCCTCCTCACCGGCATGCTCACCGTTTTCGTCTACGCCCGCCTGTGGCGGCGTTCCGGCGTAACCACCGATGTCGAGTTCTACGAGCTACGCTATTCCGGCAAGCCCGCCGCTTTCCTGCGCGGCTTCCGCGCCCTCTACCTCGGCGTCTTCTTCAACATCTGCATCATGGCAACGGTTACGCTGGCGGCAATCAAGATCGGCCACGTCATGCTCCAGTTCACGCCGCTCCAGACGATCCTGATCGCATCCGCCGTCACGGTCGTCTTTAGCGCGCTCGGCGGCCTGCGCGCCGTCGTCCTCACGGACTTCCTGCTGTTCATCGTCGCCATGATCGGCGCCGTGGCCGCGGCGGTTGTCGCCCTGCAACAACCGGCGGTCGGCGGCCTGACCGGCCTGCTCAGCCACGACCTCGTGCACGACAAGCTCGCCCTGGTGCCGCCGACCACGGCCCCCGACGGTTCGAGCAATCTCAACGTCTTTATCGCCGTCCTCATCATGCCACTCGCCGTCCAATGGTGGAGCACCTGGTACCCCGGCTCCGAGCCCGGCGGCGGCGGCTACGTCGCCCAGCGCATGCTTTCAGCCAAGAACGAAACACACGCCGTCGGTGCCACCTTCTTCTTCCAGGCCGCTCACTACGCTCTGCGTCCCTGGCCCTGGATTCTCGTCGCCCTCTGCTCGCTGGTTGTCTTTCCGCTCGACACAACCACCGATCGCACCGCCGCCGCCGAAGCCCTAAAGAGCGATCAACTCAAGCCGCTCTACGACCAATGGACCGCCAATGCCGACTCCGTCGACGCCGAGACGCGCGAGCAGATCGAAACGCTGGTTCTGCAATCCAAAGGCCTCACGGCCGTCCACGAGGCCTATCCAGACTTCCCTGTCAAACAGGCCGGCCACGACCTGGCCTATCCCGCCATGCTGACCTTCCTGCCGCACGGCCTGCTCGGCCTGGTGGTCGCATCGCTGATCGCCGCCTACATGTCGACCATCTCGACCCACCTGAACTGGGGCTCCAGCTACGTCGCCAACGACTTCTGGAAACGCTTCGTCAGCCCCAAGGCCTCCGAGCGCGAGCTGGTCTGGGTCGGACGCGTTTCAACCGTCGCTCTGATGATCGTCGCCGGCGTTCTCGCCCTCTGGCTCGAAAACGCCCTGCAAGCCTTTCAGATTCTGTTGCAGATCGGCGCCGGCACCGGCCTGCTCTTCATCCTGCGCTGGTTCTGGTGGCGCATTAACCCCTACAGCGAACTCACCGCGATGGTCGTCTCTTTCATCGTCGCCATCTACATGCAGTTCTTGGCCCCCGGCGAGTGGTCCGACTGGCTGAAGCTCCTCATTAACGTCGCCCTCACCACCGTCGCCTGGCTGATCGTCACCATGATCACGCCCCCCGACGACGCCAAGACCCTCCGCTCCTTCTACCGCCTGATCCGCCCCGGCGGCGCCGGCTGGCGCAAGGTGCTGGCTGACGCCGAGCGCGACGGCGAGCAGTTCACCGGCCCCGAGGCCGGCCACTCGAATCTGCCGCTCGGCATTCTCTGCATGGTCGTCGGCTGCCTCGCGATCTACAGCGCCCTCTTCAGCACCGGCTACTGGATCTACGGCCAATCCACCCCCGCCATAATCTTCACCGTTCTGGCCGTCGTGTCCGCCATAATTCTCTCGCGTCTATGGAAGCAAGTAGCCGTAAACTGAACACCGCCCGCGCAACGTAGCGGCCGACTAAATAGCTGCTCAAGATCATGGAGCGCCCACTGTGATTGTCGAACCGTCCGGGCTGAAGCCCGGGGCTCTCGTTGTCGCACACTC
>JAFGRR010000365.1 GCA_016935035.1 Phycisphaerae bacterium
GACGCGCCAGCAACGCCAGAGCGCTGGAGAAGCCGTAGATCAGGCGCGGGCGATAGCGGCGGATGCGGCGGACGTATTCGTCCATACGCGGCGGCGTCAGTTCGAAGGCGTTGAGGACCACTTCGTTCAGAAGTCGGTCACGCCAGCGCTTAACGCGCGAGACGCGGACCTCGAGCGGTGAACCCCATAGGTAGATCCGTCGATCGCCCGGACTGACGCCGAACTGTCGCTGCAACCACAGGCGTGTGGCCATGTTCGATGCGGCCCGGATACGGTCAGTGTGGAACTTGAGCGTCTCGCCGGTGGTTCCGCCGGTGACCGCCGGCAGCGGGCCGCCTGGTGAGTCGCGATAGACGATGCTGCTCCGCGCGGCCCGGATTTCGGCCTTGGTCAGCACGGGCAGACGCTGCAGCTCGGCGAGAGGATCGGCGGCGTCCGGCTCCACACCATGACGCGCGAAGCGCGCGCGATAAAAGGGCACGAACAGATTGGCGAATTCCAGTTGGCGGCGCAGACGGCGCATGCTCTCCGCATGCACTTCTGCGGGTGAGCGTTGCAGGAGTTGGGCGAGTTCGCTGGTCCGACGGAGCGTGTCGCGGCCGCGCGCCTTCTCGTGCAGCGGGTAGGTGACCTGTTTGACCATCCATTCCGAAAGCGACATACAACCTCGCTCTTCACGTAGTTTCGGACATGCCACGATTGCCCGCGCGCGCGTCAGCGGGCCGCCGCGGCGAGGATGCGAGTGGCGATACTCTGTCCGTCATCGCGGTCGCCATGACCGATTCACCCGCGGTGTCTTTCATTCCCAAAAGTCGCCGATACAGGCCGAGCAGTCGGTTGCCCTGGCGCTGGGCGCTGTAGTTCGTGAGCACGTGATGCTTGAGGCGTGCCCCGATGCCGCGCCGCAGGCCGGCGTCGGTCGCCAGTGTTCGCATGGCCCTGGCCAGTTCGTGCGGTGCTCGGGGCGCGACCAGCGGTGTCAGCGGCTCGCCGTCGACGCTGAAGGCCTCGGGGATGCTGCCGACGGTGGTTGAGATGATCGGCAGGCCGACGGCCGCCGCTTCGAGCAGCACCATGGGCAGTCCCTCGGCGTGACTCGGCAGCACGAAGCAATCCGCCTCTTGCAGCATGCGCCACTTGGCGGCGTCGAAGACTGGGCCGGCGAACCTGATGCGGTCTGCGAGGCCGGATTCGCGAATGGCCTGCTCCCAACGCGGTCGCAGTGCCGCCGGCACCGGTCCGGCCAGAACTACCTCGATCGCGGCGTCGATGCGCTGGGTGGCGGCGATGAGGTCGCCGACGCCCTTACGCTCGTCGAGCACTGAGAGGAATAGGAAGCGGCAAGGCCGTGGGCGCCGTCGGCGTGGCCTGGTGTCGAGCACCTCGGGCGGTGTAACGCCATTGGGGACAACGACGACGCGTGCTTGTCCGACAAACGGTGTCAATCGCTCGCGCCACCAGTCAGAGAGCACGACCAACGCGTCAGCCATCTCGGCGCCGCGTCGAATAAGCCGGCGGCCAAGCCAGCCGGCTTTCTGGCAGAACTGGTCGAACTCGGCGCCGTGGATGTGCACGACTATCCGCCGGGCCATCAGACGGGCGACCAACATGTTCGCGAGATCGCGGTACCACGAGTGATAGCTGCACGTGTGGATGTGCACGATGTCCACGTGGCGGCGCTCGATGGTCATGGCGAGTTGCCAGAGGCTGGCGACGTGCCGGCAGATCGATCTGCCCAGCCGCGCTACGCGGCGCCAGGAGGGGGCCGGGGCGTGTTGCGCGAGCGGTATGCGGAATCTGGTCAGTCGGCATGACCTCGCGAGAACACCGCTTGTCAGCGTGTCGATCACACTGACCATGCCTCCAACCGCCGGTGCCGCCGGGCCGACCATCAGGACGGCGGGAGCCTGGTTGCCGCTCGACTGCGACCGCGGACGCCGGGCGGCGGTCAGGGACTCGAAGACTTCCGTATAACGGCGGACCATGCAGTCAGCGGAGAAGTGTCGGCGATAGTCAGTGAACGCACCGACGGCACGCCGTACGCCGCCGGCGGGGTCGGAGATGGCCTCGTGCAACGCCGCCGACAAGAGTTCCGGTTGTCCGGGTGGGACGAGAAGACCGGTCTCTTCATGGTGCAGGAGACATTCGCCGGCCGGGATTGAGCCGTCGCAGCGGCCGATGCCACCGACCTCCGTCGCGACGATCGGCACGTGTTGGCTCATGGCCTCGATGACGGCCACCGGCATGGCCTCGGTGCGGCTCGGCAGGCAGAAGACATCGGCGCCGGCCATCAGGCGATACGCGTTGTCAATCGAGCCAAGCCAATGGACGCAGCCCGCCAGGTCGAGTTCACGCTCGACGCGCTGCACCTCGGCGCGGTAGTCGTCGCCGCGCACCGGCCCGATCCAGACCAGACGCGCCCGGTGGTGCAGTTGTCGCAGGTGGGCCAGCGCCCGCAGCATGCCGCAGGCGTCTTTCTCAGGACAGATTGTGCCGACGGTCAGGATGATCGGTCCGTCGAACTCGCAGCCGCAACGGCCGGCCAACTCGCGGCGGGCCTGTTCGGCCGGCACCGACTCGCGGTCAACGCAGTTGGGCAGGAAAACGGCGTCACGCGCGGCACGCGCCGTTGGCAGTGTTTCGCGTAGCGATTCGGCGACGATGCCGGTGCGGTCGATGAGGCGGATCAGGCGATCCGCCAGCCAGGGGTAGCGTTGCATCTGGCCCAGCAGGGCGCCCTGGCGCGTCTGGAGCAGCGGCACGCCAAGCAGCTTGGATGCCGGCAGCGACATGATCGTGGCGGCGCTGTTCTGCGCGTTGATGACGTCGATGCGATCCTGCCAGACCCACGACGCAATGCGTAGTGGAAGCAGGAGATCGCGGCCGGTGCTGTGTGCCTCGCGGACGATCGCGCCGCGCCTGCGCAATTGCGGCCCCCATTCGTCGGCGCTTCTGAGACAATAGACGAAGACACGCTGCCCGCACTGCCCCAGGCGCACCGTCAGTTGACGCACGATGCGCTCGGCTCCGCCACCGTCGAGACTCTCGGTAACCAGTGCGATGTTCATGCGAGCGTTCTGGTTGCCTCCATCTCGGATGCCGACGAATCGGCGTGGGATGCGATTCGGTTGTCGGCGATGACACCGCGTGCATCAGCGGTGCGTGGTGTGCCGGTACCGGGCATGAACCACTCGATGTGGGCGGGCAGCCGCAGGCCATCGAACTCGCCGCGCGCGATTCGCCTGCGCAGCTCGGCATCGTGGTAATAACGCCGTTGGTGCGTGAAGAAGAGGTGGCCGCCGGGTGGCTGACGTACGCCGAGTGAGTCGCCACGCTGCAAGCGCTCGATCGCCTGCACGTAGGCATCGGCGCCGATCTCGATGGCGCGGCAGAAGAGGCGTTCCTCGCCGTCGCCGGGGTGTACTTCGGGATAGGCGTGTGCCAGCAGCAGTCCGGCATCGATTCGCCGGTCAATGTGGTGCACGGTCGCGCCGACGCGGCGCGGCTCACCGTGATAGAGGGCCCAGAATGTGCTGTCGGCCCCGCGATACCAGGGCGACAAACCGCCGTGCAGATTCAGGATTCGGCCCGCCCACTTGGCGAAGAACTCGTTTCGTCGCAGCAGCGACGTACCGAAGACCGCGAGCAACTCGACGTTGGACTCTTGGAGGTATTTCACCGTTCGTTCGCAGTTGATGTGCGGTACGCGGTGCAGCAGGTCGGTATGTGTGAAGTGCGGCGCCGAGTCGCCGAAGAAGAACCGCCGACTGTCGCAGTCCGGCCGGAAGAGGATCGGGCGTAGCGAGCGGTAGAGCTTGGCGCGCAGGACGCGTGGCCGCAGGCTCTGGCGCACCTTCCGCCAACTGTACTCGCGACCCGACTCGACGATCAGGCAGCGGACGTCGAGCGCGGCGCAC
>JAFGRR010000038.1 GCA_016935035.1 Phycisphaerae bacterium
AGCAGGCCCAACTCGTTGAGCACCTTGCTGAAGGCTTCGCGGTCCTCGGCCAAGTGGATGCTCTCCGGAGAAGTGCCGAGGATCGGCACGCCGGCATCCTTGAGCCCTCGCGCCAGGTTCAACGGCGTTTGTCCCCCGAATTGGACGATGACCCCCTTGACCAGACCCGCGTTTTCCGGTCCGGCGGCAAACGGTTTCGAGTTCAGCCGCTCGCAGATGTTGAGCACGTCCTCATGCGTGAGCGGCTCGAAGAAGAGCAGGTCGCTGACGTCATAGTCGGTGCTGACTGTCTCCGGGTTGGAGTTGACCATCACCGTCTGATAGCCCATCTCGCGCGCCGCCATCGACGCGTGCACGCAGCAGTAGTCGAACTCGATGCCCTGGCCGATACGGTTGGGGCCGCCGCCCAGGATGATGACCTTGGGCCGATCGGTAATGTGCAGCTCGTCGTCGTGCGACTCGACCAGCAGATGCTCGTCGTCGAGGGCGCGATAGCGGTAGGGCGAGTCGATGCCCAGGTCGCGCAGTGCCGCGCCCAGTGGTGCGCGGCCGCCGGTGGCCCGCTGCTCGCGCAGGGCCGCGACCGCTTCGGGACTGTGTACGACGCGCGTGAAGGCCTCCTCGCGCGTGGAGTAGTAGTAGGGGGTGAACGCCTCAAACTCGGCGCCGCAGGTGTCGACCAGCTTGAACTTCGGCCGATCGAGCTGGGCCTTGAGCCGGCCGAACGTCGCCGCGTCAAGCCGCCAGATGTAGCGGAGCTGGGCGTCGCTGTAGCCGTAGGCCTTGGCTTGTTGGAAGAGCCTGGCCAGCTCGCGCGTCAGGCGAAATGCCTGACCGCTTGCCACCGAGACCGACAGTAACTGATTCTCGAACTCCACCAGTTCGGCCAGTTGGTCGAGGAACCAGATGTCGATGCGCGACAGTTCGGCGATGCGCTCGACCGACCAGCCAAGCTTCAGGGCGTAGCGGATGTAGTACAGGCGACCCTGGCAGGGCGTTGAGATTTTCGCGACCAGCACATCCTCGGGAATCGGCCACTTCTCGCTGGCCTGCTCGTGCACATCTGCCGGTGCTTCGCCCAGCGACGTGCCGCCGAACTGCGGCACCGGCGCGCCGGTCTGGTGCCCGAACGCATCAAACCACAGCGTGCTCTCGTCCTCGATGCCGTACGAATCGGCCGGCGGAGCATCGAGGGCCTTGTCGTTGGGATGCAGTCCGTAGCCGGGCCGCTTGATCTCCATCGACCGCACGCACTTCTGGAACGCTTCCTTGAACGTGCGGCCGATCGCCATGGCCTCGCCGACCGACTTCATCGACGTGGTCAGCGTCTCGTCCGCTTCGGGGAATTTCTCGAAGGCGAAGCGCGGCATCTTCACCACGCAGTAGTCGATGGTCGGCTCGAAACAGGCCGACGTCTCGCGCGTGATGTCGTTGCGCAGCTCGTCCAGGCTGTAGCCGATCGCCAGCTTGGTGGCGATCTTGGCGATCGGAAAACCCGTCGCCTTCGACGCCAGGGCCGACGAGCGCGACACGCGCGGGTTCATCTCGATCGCGACCAGCCGCCCATCCCCTGGATGCACCGCGAATTGGATGTTCGCGCCGCCCGTATCGACGCCGATCGCCCGCATGATCGCCAGGGCGGCGTCGCGCATGCGCTGGTATTCCTTGTCAGAGAGGGTCAGGGCCGGCGCCACGGTGACCGAGTCGCCGGTGTGCACGCCCATCGGGTCGATATTCTCGATCGAGCAGACGACGACCACGTTGTCGTGCCCGTCGCGCATCATCTCCAGCTCGAATTCCTTCCAGCCGGTGAGGTCCTCTTCGATCAGGACCTGATGAATGGGGGACTGTGCCAGGCCGTCGGTGACCAGTGCTTCGAACTCCTCGCGCGTGTGCGCCATGCCGCCGCCACTGCCGCCCAGCGTGTATGCCGGTCTGATGCACGCCGGTAAGTTGATCCCGTCCAGGACGTGCCAGGCGATTTCCATGGAGTCAGCGGTGTCCGAACGCGGCACGTCCACGCCTACCGACATCACCGTGCGTTTGAAGTGCTCGCGATCCTCCGCCCGGCGGATGGTCTCGCGATCGGCGCCGATCAGGCGCACGTTGTGGCGTTCGAGAATCCCGGCATCGGCCACCGCGACCGCGCAGTTCAGCCCGGTCTGACCGCCGAGTGTCGGCAGAATGCTATCCACCGGCGTGCCGCGCTCCGCCTCACGCCGCAGGATTTCCTCGACCACCGTCGGCGTGATCGGTTCGATATAAGTGCGCTCAGCGAGTTCGGGGTCGGTCATGATCGTCGCCGGGTTGCTGTTTAGCAGCACGACCTCGACGCCCTCCTCACGCAACGCCCGGCAGGCCTGTGTGCCCGAATAATCGAACTCGCACGCCTGGCCGATCACGATCGGCCCACTGCCGATGATCAGGACACGCTTGATGTCAGGGGACTTGGACATACTCAGTGACCAACTCTCTCCGTGGGGGCTTCCAACTCGCGCCGTTCACTGCTTCGTCAACATCTGGCCGCCGATCTAGGGCAGCAGGCTCGTTTCGGCGGCGGCGATTCTCGCGCGTCGCGGTTCTTCACGCTGGCGCGCCGCCTTCAGTTCGTTACGAATCTCGTTCAGTGTCTCGGGCGTCACGCGAGCATAGTCGTTGCGCCAGGCGGCGACGCGGGCGTCGTCGAAATTGCCGGCCCTGATCTCCGCGGCGATCTGCCGATACGCCTCGCGGAAGGGCAGGCCGCCGCGCGTCAGCTCCAGAGCGGCGTGCGTCGCGTATAGCTCGGGCCGCATCGCGGCCGCCAGCCGCTCGGCGTTCACCTTGAACTCGCGCACGACCTGCGTCGCGATGCGCAGCATGTCGCTCAGTTCGATCGCCGTCCGGACCGCGGGTTCCTTGGTCAGTTGCAGGTCACGCTGATAGCCCGACGGCAGCTTGCCGGCGACGCAATCCAACTCGACGACGCGGGCCTTCAGCCGTGCGCTACGCGCCCGCAGTAACTCGACCACGTCCGGGTTGCGCTTCTGCGGCATGATCGACGAGCCGGTCGTGAGCGACTCCGGCAGGCCGAAGAAGCCGAACTCAGCCGTCGTAAACAGCAGCAGATCGCAGCTCAGCTTCTCCAGCACGCCGCCGATCTCGGCCGCCTGCTGCACGAATGCTCGCTCCAGCCGGCCGCGGCTGTTCTGGACGTCGATGGCACTGCGTTGCACGCGTGCGAAACCGAGCAACTGGGCCGTATACGCCCGATCCAGCGGCAGCGGCACGCCGTAACCCGCACCGGTGCCCAGTGGGCAGGCGTCCAGCCGATTGAGCAGGGCGGTTAGCGTGTGCATCTGTTCCAGGCCGCCTTCGGCAAACGCGTGCAGCCAGAAGCCGACACTCGACGGCATGGCCGGCTGCATGTGCGTATAGCCGGGCATCGCGACGTCGCCGTCGCTTTCGGCCCGCGTGACCGTTGCTTCGACGAATTCGCCGAGCAGGTCGAGCCATTCGGTTGCCGCGTTGCGCATGAACAGCCGCGTCGCAGTTGCGATCTGGTCGTTGCGCGAGCGGCCGGCGTGAATGCGTTCGCCCGCCTGGCCGCACTCGCGTGTCAGCTCCGCCTCGATCGCGGTGTGGCAGTCTTCAAGCTCGACCGGAATATTGAAATCGCCGACGCGGGCCCGCGCGTCGATGCGCGCCAGTCCGCCGAGCAGGGCCGTCACATCGTCGCCGCTGAGCAGCCCGGCCCGCTCCAGTGTCCGCGCATGGGCCGCCGACCCGAGGCAGTCCCAATGCACCAGGTGCTTGTCCCACGTGGGATCATCGCCGACCGTGAAGCGCAGCACTGCCTGATCCAGCGTGCCGCCCTTGTCCCACAGACGCGTGGTCGGCCGGCTCATGGCGTGCCTCCCGGCGGCACCGGTTCACCGGTCACCACCATCGAATTTCGCGCGGCCGCGAAGAACTCGGTGACGATGCCCTCGTACGCCGCTGCGCCCGCCTGTAGCTCTTCCGGCAATATGTACTCGTTCGCCGTGTGCGAGCGCTGCGACTCGCCCGGCCCGATCTTGACCGTCGGTACGCCGGCGAGAAACACCATATCGCTCATGGCGCGGCTGCCCGACGGCTGGGCGTTCGGCAACGCCCGCAAGACCGCCCGCACGATCGGCTCGCTCGCGTCGGTCTGCACCGGCACCAGCCGCTTGCTGTGGATCTTCAGTTCGCAGCTCAAATGCCCGGCCAGACGCTCGTGCAGGGCGTCATGCGATTCCAGCGGCGTCGTTCGCACGTCGATGAAGAACTCGCACGTGTCGGGCACCACGTTTCGCGCCACACCGCCGTTGATCATCGTCACGTGCGCGTGGCACTTGCCGAGCAGCGGATGCTCGGGGCCCCAGTCGAACTCATCGAGCCGCGCGATGTCGCGGGCGGCGGCCATGATCGCGTTGTCCGGCGTCATCGTCGCGACGTTAGCCGGGTGGCCGCCGCGTCCGCGTGCCGTGCCGCGCAGGATCAGCAGCCCGCGCTGCGCCACCATCGGCACCAGTCCCGTCGGTTCGCCGACAATCGCGGCGTCGATCGGCTCCAGTGCCGGCCGCAAGATGCCCAGCCCGTCGCCGGCGGTCTCTTCTTCCGACGTCAGCGCCAGCACCAGCGTGCCGCCCAGCGGCTGCCCACTGTCGAGCCGCCGCTTGACCGCTAGAAATGCCTCGATCAGCGTGGTTACGCAGCCCTTGG
>JAFGRR010000366.1 GCA_016935035.1 Phycisphaerae bacterium
CGGCACGCTGCGATCATGCCGGGCTGCGTTACGAAAGCGACGAGAGCGGCCGGACGATAGCGGTGCTGCTGCCGCACCTGTCGCCGATGCGCGACCTGAGCAAGGCCGCGATAGTGGCCGGTAAGCGACTTGAACTGGAGGGTCAGTCGCCCGAGGCCGCCGCCATGTATCTCGACGTGCTGGGGGCCGCGGCGCACGTGGGCCAGGGTGTGACGCTGGTTGAGAGCCTGGTGGCGATGACGACTCGCTCGCTCGGCGATGCGGCGCTGCTCGATGCGTACGCCGGCCCGGGCGGCGACCAGCTCGATTTTGCGGCCATCGCAAGACAACTGGATACGCCGGAGTGGTCGCTACGACCGCTGGGCGACGTCTTGCAGGCAGAACGGGCGGCGGTGCTGGACACGGCGCAACGGCTCTTCCGGGCCGACGCGTCCGGTGTCTGCGTTCCCGACCCCAAGGCCGCGCGCGAGTTGTTGGAGCTAATCGCGGGCCTGGGGCAGGATGAGAGCGATCAGTCGCGCGGCACGGCGCTGCGACACCTCAACTTCGAGGCGACCGTACAGGAGACCAACGTCTATTTCGACGCACTCACGGACGCCGTCATGATGCCCTACCCGGACGGGCGGGCCATGCTGGAAGAGGTCGAGCGGCACGTGAACAACGAGGATGCCAACGCACTGTTGCGTCTGATGTCGCCGTCGCTGAAACGCTCGTTGTCCATCTGGGCACGTAGCGAGGCTCAGCACGCCGGCCTGCGCCTGCTCACGCACTTGCGCGCGTACCAGCACGAGCACGGCGTCTATCCCGAGTCCCTCGACGCGCTCGATCGTGCCGACCTAACGACCGATCCGCTCAGCAACAAGCCGTTCGCGTATCGGCGTGTCGGCGACGACATCCGCCTGTACTCGCTCGGTGCCGACGGCATCGACGGCGGCGGCGTACATGACGACAGCGGTGAACGACGTGACTACTTGATCTGGCCGCGTCCGCGGGAATAAGCGATCACGCGGCGACACTCCCCCAACGCGGCGTGGCCGTCTATGATGAACACACGACGTTCGCATGCGAAGCGGACGCGACCGGCTTCACAGACGACCGGCCGGGCCTGACGTCCGGATCGGGGCACGAGTACAGTGGGAGAATGGACGCATGAGAGCCATCTGCGGTTGCCTCATGGCGGTGATGGTCAGCCTCGGACCGTGGGCCGCGCTGGCGGACGACAATCGCCCGCTGCGTTCGGCACGCTCGCCTGACGGTCGATTCCTGCTCAAGCTCGAACCGGGGCGGCCGTTGGTGACCGACGCACGCCCCTGCATCGGCACGCTGATGGCCAAGGTCAAACCCGGGCGCTGGGAGAAGCGCTGGAGCCGGCCGCTCGTCAACGACGTCGCACCGCAACGCGTCATGATCCGCGCCGATGGCAAATACGCCGTGACGCTCGATGAGTATCGCCGCGGCGGCGCGCGCAACGCCGTCGTCGTCTACGGCCAACAGGGCCAGTTGCTCGCACACTTCGGCCTGCCGATGCTATTGCATGAGGACGATTGGCAGCATGTGAAGATCCGCCAGCGCGCCGTCGAATGGCTGGAAGGCGCCAAGGCACGCTTCGAGGATGAACCCGAGCAGTTCGTAATCCGGCTCGCGTGGGATCGCGAAATCCGCATCGACCTGAAGACGCTGCGTCTGCGCGAGACTGAGTCGGACGATTCCGACACCGTCGCCGACACGATTCCCGAAGCGGTTCTGGCACTACTGCTGGCCGAGCCGGGCCAAACGCCGGAGGAGTTGGGGGAAGCGACCGCTCGCTCGGGTGGGGATGGCGGCACGCTGGATCTGATGCGAGCGGCCCGCGCGCTGATCGTGCCCCAACCTGACACAGACAACCCGGTTGACTATCTGGCCTGGATGACAGAGGCCGTGCGCGGCGAGGGCAATCCGGCCGCCCCGCTGTATACGGCGGCCACCAGCGAGATGAGGGAGTTCGAGGGCGATGCGGGCCTGCTCCAAGCGGCGATGAACGGCGACCCGTACGCACTTCAGCACCCCGACATAGTCGCGTGGCTGGAGTCCAACGCCGGCGCCATCACGCGTTTTCGCGAGGGCGCCGGTCTGTCGTACGCCGGCTTCGAGTACAAGGGCGACGCCCCAACCGACATGATCCGCGACCTGCTGCCAACGCTTGGATCGATGCGGCAACTCGCCAAAACGACCGTGACGTCCGGCCAGCACGCGTTGCTCGAAGGCGACGCCCAGACGGCGGCAAGCACGTTCCTGGACACGGCGGTCGTCGGGTCGCAACTCAGCAGCGGCGCCACGCTAATCGAGGATCTGACCGGCATAGCGATGCAATCGCTGGCCTATTCGGCGTTGGCCGACAGCTTTGCCGACCCCGCCGCCGCCGACCTCGACTATGTCAAGCTCGCCGAGGAGATGGACGCGCGCGATGATGCGTTGCGGCCCTTCCGTGACGCGGTCCGGCTCGAACAGGGTTTCGCTCTTGGCGTGATGCAGCGTGATCTGCCGCGCGGCTCGTTCGGCCCTGGGGCAATCACGCTCGATGACACCGTGAAGGAGGCAAACGCCTTTTACGACGCGGTGGCGGCGGTCGTCGATCTGCCCTACCCGGAAGCGCAGCCGCTGTTTGATGAACTCGCCGATTACGCGGCGGACGAACGTTCAAACGCCCTGTTGCGTTTGCTGCCGCCGTCATTCCGCCGAACGTTCTTCATGCACACGCGGGCCGAAATGCAGCGGCGCGGCACGCGTCTGCTCGCGCACCTGAAGGCCTATCGCCAACAGCACGGCAGCTATCCCGACACGCTTGAGGTATTTGCCGGCACCGACTACGTGATCGACCCGCTGACCGAGCACCCCTTCATCTACCGCCACGAAGGTGACGAGGTCTGGCTGTATTCGACGGGCGCGGACGGAGCGGATAACGGCGGTCTGCACGACGAGCGGGCCGAAATGCCCGAGCGCGACTACGTAATCTGGCCGCGCCCGACACCCGAGTAGCGCCCGACGCTTCACACGCGATTACGCCTTCCTGCGGACGGCGATCTGGTACAGATCGCGACCTTCACGTAGGTACTTGATTTCGAAATTGGTCGCGATGCGGGCTTCCGCGACGCCGAAGACCGGGTCGTCAAACGCGACTTCATCCAGCTCAGGGTGCTCCAACAACAGCGGCCGGATGGCGTTGAAGTACTCGGCGTGGTCAGTCTGAACCGCCCAGCGGCCGCCGGGGATCAGGCATGCGACGGCGGCATCAACGAACTGCTTCTGGATCAGGCGTCGCTTGTGGTGCCGCTTCTTGGGCCAGGGGTCGGGGTGATAGACGTGCAAGACGGACAGCGACTCGCGCGGACAAACCACCTTTATGAAGTAATCGGCGTCCGTCCGCAGCATGCGCACGTTGGCCATGCCCCAGCGTGCCATGCGGTCCGCCGCGTACTTGTAGAACTTGTTCGCCCACTCGATGCCGAGGAAATTCGTGTCGGGGTGGGCCTGAGCTCGGCGTAGCAGAAAACCGGCCTTGCCGGTGCCGATCTCGAGTTCGACCGCGTGCTCGTTTCCGAAGAGCCGCGACCAAGACAAATCTTTAAGTTCGGCCTGTTCGACGATGATGCTGTTTGTGGTCATTCGCGGGTGCTACTATCGGACGGTGTTCGTGTCGATCGTGCGCGATTCAAGTGTCTCTACTGGGAACCGATGATTACGAAGAGTCGTCACTCTCAAGTATGGCAGAGCCATATGTAGGACAAACGCCACGATGTCGCAACCGTACCCCGAACAAGATCGCCGCAGCGAGCCGCGCACGCCGGCCGCTTTCTCCTTCTGGTTCCAGCGTGGCAGACGCGGCCACCGACACGGAGCGTGGATGGTGGACGTCTGCGATCACGGAGCGGCTTTTCTGGTAGCGACGAACACGGCACCCCATTTGGGCGAGAAACTAACGCTTTCCGAGATGTACTCGCCATCGCGTGTGGTCAGAGAGGGCGCCATAACGCTGCCACACTTCGCGCGCGTGGTACGCGTCGAACCATCTGACGGCCCGACCTGCAAAGTGGCGGCGCGCTTCGAGTCCTGGCACCCGTCCGACGCCGCGTCCGAACCAGACGCCAAGGCGACGCGGACCAGCCGTACGGCCACGGCGAACGGCTGGATCCCGCCGGTGGTACACGCGGAAAACGAACGCCCCGCGCCATCCCGTACTACCGTCTGGACCTGACGCACAGCACCGCCCGAATTACTCCACGAGCTTGCCACGGACCATTAGTGTGCGCGGACCGGGGTTCGAAACGGCCCCGTCGCCGCTCTCCCGCCGATTCACGCACTAAGATTGGTCAATCGCCGGGAACGGCAATATGATGCACGGTTTCGATGTCCCCGCCGCGCGCCGTGTCGTGGCGCGTGCTGACCGGCAGTGCTGGCAGGGGTAATCTGAGGGAACGAAAATGGGCCGCTTGTTCGACGACATTACCAAGACGGTCGGAAACACGCCGCTGGTGCGGATTAACCGCTTGATCGACGCACCGGCGACCGTCTACGCAAAGCTCGAATTCTTCAACCCACTCAACAGCGTGAAAG
>JAFGRR010000367.1 GCA_016935035.1 Phycisphaerae bacterium
CGTCGCTGCATTGCTCCAGCGGGCGAAAGCCATCCGCGCTGCTTACCAAGCCGATGTTGGGGATACTGACAAGGATACTCATTCAGACTCCTGGGTGCTGCATCAGTGATGACGGCGAGAGGTGCGATGTGGCCGGCGGCATATTGCCGTTGCCGATCTGTGCCGTATATTGGCAGGCGTGTCTGCCCCCATGGACATTCGACCGGGATCTCCCCCCCCGCGTGCGGAAGCGCTGGACGCTTTGCGTGGCCTCGCGATTCTCGCGATGGCGTTGCAGGGGATGTTGTATGCCTACAAGCTGCCGGCATGGATGTACCACGCACAGCTCCCGCCGCCGAGTCACAAGTTTGATCCGACGCTGGCCGGCCTGACCTGGGTCGATCTGGTGTTTCCGTTTTTCCTGTTCAGCATGGGGGCAGCGATGCCGCTGGCGCTTGCAGGCCGGATCGCGCGCGGAGCGAAGTGGTGGGCGCTCGCAGGTTACGCGCTGCGCCGTGGTGTCATGCTGCTGGCGTTCGCGCTCTACGTCGATCACATAGTGCCATGGAAATTCCAGAGCGATGCCGGCATCACAACTCTCCGCTGGCTGTGGTCGCTGTTGGCGTTTGGCGTCCTGTTTCCCGCACTGATGCGCTTGCCGAAGAGTTGGGCTATGTGGCAGGCGGGGCTGGTTCGCGGCTGTGGTTGGGCAGGGGCGATGTTGCTGCTGGCGACGGTACGTTATCCGGATGGCAGCGGCTTCTCGCTGGATCGGGCCGACATAATCATCGTGGTGCTGGCACACGCGGTGACTGTTGGGTCGATGCTGTGGCTGATCTCCCGTGACAATCTGCCGCTGCGCCTTGGGCTTATGTTCGTAGTGCTCGCCGCCACTCTCGGCGCCAGCGAAGACGGCTGGGTCAAGTACGTGTGGCACGAGGCCACGCCGCAACGCTCGTTGCTGCTGCTCGGCTATCTCAAGTACCTGCTGATCGTCCTGCCCGGCACGATCGCGGGCGATCAACTGCTGAAGTGGCAGAGGACGGCATCCGATGCGCAGGGAGGCGCCACACAGTGGAATCGCTTGCGGCACACTCTGATTCTCGCGCTGACAGTCGGGATGTGTGTACTGCTCTGCTGCGGCTTGCAGGCTCGCTGGTTGCCGGGAACAACGCTCGTCGCGCTGGCAACGTGCGCGGCCGGGTTCGCATTCTTCGCGCACCCCACACGGCCACTCGAGGTCCTTTTCCGCGATCTCTACGGTTGGGGTGTACTGTGGCTCGTCGTCGGCCTGTTGCTGGAGCCGTACGAAGGCGGGATCAAGAAGGACTCCGCAACGCTGAGCTACTTCTTTGTAACCAGCGGCATGGTGGCATTCGCCCTGATTGCCCTGAGTGTCTGCATCGACGTTTTCAGGCAGCGAGCTTGTATGACGTTGCTGATCGGCAGCGGGCAGAACCCGATGATTGCCTACGTCGGGATCCGCAACCTGCTGCCGCCAGTTCTGGCGTTGCTGGGTGTTGACGCATTGGCAGGCAGCCTGAAACTCACGGCCTGGCCAGGATTCGGCTGGGCATGCATCAAAACGCTCCTGCTCGGCGCAGCGGTCGGCGTGTGCACGCGATGGCGCGTATACTGGCGGACATAGCCCTTCGGAAGATGTGTCGCTTAATTGCTTCATCGGTTCCCGCGATTTTCGCCCTCGGCCATCGCGTCCAACAGCTTCCAACAGAGCATCAGCGCCCGCGGTACGTGGAACGGTCCCTTCCACAGATTGCCTTTCAGATTGAGTGACCGCGCCCCGTCACGCCGCAAGTAGCCGAACCACTCGCCATGCCGCGGATCGGGGAAGTGGGCAAACGCGTACTCATGCACCTGCTCGAACATGCGAGCGTAGCGCTCGTCGCCCAGTACTCGATACGCCAACAAAGTCGCATACAGCGCCTCACAGTGCGGCCACCAGAGCTTCATGTCGTGTTCGAGTTGTGCCGGCGGCTTGCCACCGACATCGATGAAGTACAGCAGCCCGCCATGCTCTGTGTCCCAACCGCGCGCGAAGCCGATGTCGAGCATGCGCGCGGCCTGCTGGATGATCCGCTGGTTGCCGCGTCGCCGGCCGATCTCCATGATGAACCACGCCGCCTCGATAGTGTGGCCAGGGTTCATCACGCGGCCATCAGGTCCTTCGACGTGTTCGCCGTCGGGCCCGACGACTTCTAGGACACAGTCGTCGTCCGGCTTGACAAAGTCGCGAAGGATCTCATCGAGCGCCTGGTCAATAACGCGTTCGCACTTATCTGCGTCACCGATGTCGCGCAGTGCGCCGGCGACACTTACGAGGCACATCAGCGGTGCCAGGGCTTTCATGGGGCGGGCGCGAGGATTTATCTTCGGCTCGATTGCTCCTTCGGTTGTGAGCGACGTGACGAGGCTGTCGAACAGGCCGGCTGCATGGCGGGCGATGCCGGCATCGCCCGTGGCACGCGTCATGGCCGCCAGAGCCAGGACGCCAAAGACCTCGCTGTATACGTGGCGACGCGTGCGCAGTGGCTTGCCGTCGCGCGTGACCAGGAAGTGCATCTTGTTGGGGGAACCAGTCGAGAAGCAGTGTCGCAAGAGGAATTCGCAGCCGTGCGTCGCCAGGTTAAGCCACTCGGGCCGCGGCTCGACCATCTGGTGCAAGGTGGCGAAGAGCCAGATGGCCCGGCCTTGCAGCCATATGGGCTTGTCGGTGCAGTAGACGCGGCCGTCGCGATCGAGATACGTGAGGAACCCGCCGCACTCGCGATCGACGCCGTACCGCTGCCAGAACGGAATTACATCATGGAGCAAGGAGGTTTGGTACACATCGCGGAGTTGTGCGAGCCGCTCGTGATTCAAAAGCAGGTTCCTCCGGGGGGTTACAGCGAAGTCTAATCGAGCCTCTGCAACTCCTTTGCGCTGGCGCGTGTTGCGCAATCAGGCATTCAGATCCGTCAGCAGGATGCACTCTGCGCTCGAAGAGTGCCGCTTCAGTTCGATCCGCAGGACGTCCAGCACCTGCGACATTTCAACCAGCCCGGACAGATCAATGATGCGGTCGGCCAACAGGACGAAACAGCGCGGAATGGTCGCGCCGGCGTCTGAGTATCGTGTGTGCTTCTCCGCGAGTTCAGTCAAGTCGCGCTCAGCCAACGCCACGGTGCTGGTGCACTGATCGGCGTGATTGGAGGCCCAGCGAATAGCGCCGGCGCGGTCCAGGGCCCGAATAGCGAGCCGCCGTTCGCGGAACAGTTTCCACAGGCGCGGCACGACAAGTTCCGCACTCCAGACGTCGAATCCAGCGCTGCGTACGAGGCGGCGTGGTGGCGTATCCGCGGCGCCAATGCTGGCTGCCACCAGGCGACTGCGATCGCTATCGCTGAGCCCGCTGGCGCGCAGATCATGTTTGCGAATCTCGGTCGAGCCCTCGGCGGTGGCGCGCAGCAGGTTTCGTTTCGCATCGACCTCCACGAAAACCTCGATGGTTTCGGGTGCAGCGCCCATGCGCACAACGCTTGCCAGAGCCTCGTCGCGAATCTGGCGGATGTCCTCTTCGCTCGGTTCGATCACCGTGCGTTCGATCGCGTCGCGCACCAGGGCCAGCGCGACGCCGATGGCGCTGATCACGTCGGCGTTTTCGACGGTGTCGTGCGGCAAGCCCATCTGCCGCGCGACGAATGGGACGACCGCGGAGGCTCCACCGCCGCCGCCGATGAGTCGCATGACACCGGGATCGAGCTTGTAGTCGCGCAGCATTCCGTCGAGAAGCGTGGTCACGCGCGGGGCCGCGATCTCCATGATGCGCCGGGCCAGCGTTTCGCCGGTAGACACTCCGACGCTCTCCGCCAGCACCTCGAATCCGCGTTCAATCGCGTTGCGTCTGCCCATCGCGGGGTCGGACTCAGGCACGAGTCCCAGCCGATTGCTGGCACAAGTTGGCGTGACGGCCAGTTTCTCGTCGCCGGCGCGGACTACGAGGTACTGCTCGGATTCCTGGCGATGAGTGTCGGCGGCGAAGGTGGCTGGATCTTGATCAGTGAAGCTCAGGTAGCGCAGGCCGGCGATGTGACTACTTCGTGGGCCGACCTGCGTAATCTGTCCGCCGCTCGTGTAGATCATTGATCCGCCGGCCAGGCCGACCGTACGCACGTCGAGTGTGCTGACGTGCAGTTTGTGTCCGCCAACCTCGGCGCTGCGAATCTGGCAGCGCCCGTTCTTGATCACGCTAATGTCGGTACTAGTACCACCGACCTCCAGGAACAACCCATCGGACACACGGGCGTAGAGGAGCGCGGCAGCCACACCGGCGGCGGGGCCGGAGAGCATGGTCAGGATCGGCCGGCGGCGCATCTCGGCGATGTCCATCACGCCGCCGTCGCTGCGCATGATCATGACCGGGGCGGAGATGCCGGCCTGGCGCACGGCCTGCTCGGTCATGTCAGCGGTGGCGAGCATCTTGGGGATCATGCTGGCGTTGATCACGGCGGTTCGCGTGCGGATGCCCAGGCCGTGCAGGCGACTCACATGATGTGTGGCTGTCGCGGGCAGGCCGCGCGAAGTGACGATATTGCAGACAAGTTCCTCGCGGGACGGATCGTCGACGCTGAAGGCCTCGGCGGCCACGATCACTTGGGCGCCGGCCGTGGTCAGTGCGTCGAGCGCCGCGATGACACTCCGCTCATCGATTGTCTTCGAGTTGATGAATTGATGCGACGTTGCCAGGAAGCGCCCCGGTGCCAGTTGGATGGGATTGATTGCCGTTTGGTGCCGAGCGATCCAAGCCCCGGAACCGGCGCCCATGCCGATGATGCCGACGGGTGCCACGTCACCTTCGAGCATGGCGTTAGTGGCCTGCGTGGTGGAATGGGCGATTAGGACGATCTCGGCAGGCGACAGCTCACAACGCTCCAGCAGGGTCAACAGGCTGTCGACGACGCCCCTGGCCACGCCCTCGTCGGCGGTGTGCGTCGTGGGCACCTTGGCCTTGCCGACAAGTTCGAGCGTGGCGGCGTCGATGGCGACGGCGTGCGTGAACGTGCCGCCGACGTCGATGCCAACCCGGACTTTGCGCGTGCTGTCCATCAACTCCCTCACGTAATGCCGACGAAGCGCAAGCCGAAGATAACGACCGCCACAATCGCCGCCGCCCAAATCGGCAACAGTGTGTAGCGCAGAATCTGGTTGACCGTGATCCCCTGGTAGCCGGCGATCCACACGTTTGCTGTATTGGTCGGATCACAAACGCCCTGCAACATCCCGGCCGCCAGAATCGCGCACAGGATGGCCGCCGGCGGCAGCGTCGTCGTCGCCAATAGCGTAGCGGACACCGCCAGGCCCATGCCCCAGACGTTCAGCGGCCCGCGATAAAGCGCCAGCGGCGCCGCCAAGGAGAACAGAACGATGTACCCTAGCCGCGACTCGGGAACAACGGCCGACACCAGTGGCCGAAAGGCACTTTGCACGGGTGGCGTTGACAGGGCGACGATCAGCACGCCGATGCCGATCATCAGCAACACAGGCGGAATCACGGTCTGTGCCCCCTCAATCAGCGAGCGCGCCAAAACGCGCGCGGCGCC
>JAFGRR010000039.1 GCA_016935035.1 Phycisphaerae bacterium
GCCGCTGGCGGCGGCGAGACCACCGCTGCGGCACTGCCTCTGGGGGGGTATCGGCGCGGCCACACAGGGCGTGCTGCCCGAATACGCGCCGTGCTCACGCGTGACCTCCGTCAGCGCCCGCACATTCTCAACCAGTGCATCGTTCTGAATGATGGCGCTGGCGTCCATGATGTAACCGCCGTCACGCGCCACGCCGTCTATGACACGCTGACAAGCGGCCCGGACGTCTTCCGGCGTTCCGAAGCTGAGCAGCGTGTTCGGGATGCCGCCGCTCAGACAGAAGCGCTCGCCCAGCTTGCGATGCACCTCCAGGATGTCGCCGCGATCGACATGGTAGACGATACTGCCGGCGCGCAGTTCCGCGAACCGGTCCAGGTGATATCCCCAGTCCCCTTCGGCATAGAACAGCGTTTGGTGCCCGCGCTTCCACAGTTCCAGCACGATCGGCTTGAGCGTCGGCCAGTAGTGCGAGTCGAAATGTTCCGGCCGCACGAACGGCACACATCCGCGGTGCATCCACAACGCTACCGGCGCACTCCCACCTGGGTCGGCGCCCGACAATGCTACATGCAGCAGATGCGGCATCAGCGCCTCGCTGGCGGCCAGCACCTTGTCCGGCTGCGTGAACATGTCGCGCGTCAAGCCGATGTAGCCGCGCAGCTTGTCCGCCAGAATGTCGAATGGGGCTTTGAGAATCCCCGCGATGGCCGGCGCGGTGCCGCACTCGTTTCGCAGCCGCTGGACCTGCGGTCCGAACGCGTAGAAGTACTGGAGCATCGCCAGGCCGCCCTTGAGCATGGCCATGTTGTGGCGATATGTGGCCGGCTTGCCGGGGGCGACGACGTCACTGGATACACGCGGCAGCCGAACGTTGAACAGAAAGCCGGTGGGGTCCTCGATCAGCGCGTCGTACTCGTCGGCCCGCATGAACGCTTCGTGCTCGGGCGGTTCGCGATACTGAAAGCCCACGTCGGGCGGCACGTCGATTCCGGGTACGCCGTAGTACCTCAGTCCGATCGCCTGTGTCAGTCCGCTCCACACATAGACCATGTTGCCGACGACTGCGTCCCAGTCGAAGTCGGCCGCGCAAACGCGGGCGGCGGCGAACGCCTTCTCATAGTCCTGTGTAACCTCCTGGCACGTGAAGCCCGCATAGCGCGCCGCGAACTCCGCCACGAACGGCCGGATTGGAACCATGTCAGGTCGCCCGTTACGCAGCGCGGTGACATAGCGGTTAAGTCGCGCGGCGTATAGCCCGCTATGGTTGGATTCCGTGTCGCTCATGGATGGCCGTCCCGTGGTTTCCATGTCGAAATATGTCAGTTGCCGGCTCGATATTAACACCCGCCAGCGCGAATGGCATCGATTCAGAACGGTGGGCCGTGGGCCGCAAGCCACAATGTCCGACGAATGTCGGCTAGCGCCTGCACGCGGGGGCCGCCATTCCTTGACGCCTCGCGCCAGCGCAGCTAGGTTCCTGTCTCTGATTCGTGCACGGCTAACGGCATCAGAACGCGGGACTTGGTCGGCTTAACCGGTGGCCAACCGCAAGCGAGCAGTGCACCAGTATCACATCGGGTCGCGCGCCAGCGAGGGTCACGTGTTTTCCTGTGCGTTCACCGGCCGCGCGTCCGTAGCCTCGCACCATGTGTGAAAGGGACATGCACCATGCGCCGACCGACCAACGCCATCACGCTGGGCTTGCTTTTCGTCTCCCTCGGATTAGCGGGCAGCCACGCCGTTGCCGACGAAGTTGTCTTTGCGCGCCATCTCTCGCTCTCACCCGACGGCCAGACGCTGGCGTTCAGTTGGGCGGGCGACATCTGGACAGTGCCAACCGCCGGCGGCAACGCCACCAGACTGACGGTTCATCCAGGTTACGACGGCCAGCCGCTCTGGTCTGATGATGGTCAGCGCATCGCATTCGCCTCGCGCCGCCACGGCGCCGCCGACATCTTTGTCATGAAACGCAACGGCGACGAACTGCGCCGCCTGACCTTCGGCGACCGCAGCATCTACGCCAGCGACTGGATTGATGACGACACCCAGTTGCTGCTGTACTCCCGTCGCGAGGGACAGTCCAACTGGGGCTGCTATTGCTACACACTGCCGGTCGCCGGCGGGCAATACTGGCGTCTGATGGATTGCTTCGGCCGCGATGCCCGCCAAAGCCCCGACGGCCGCCATCTCGCCTTCACGCGTGGCGGCGGCTACTGGAAGTGGTGGCGGCGCGGCTATCGCGGCTCGGGCAACGAGGACATCTGGCTGCGAGACCTCGACACCGGAGACTTTCGGCAACTGACGGACTTCAACGGAAACGACCGTCTGCCGGCGTGGGATGCCGAGGGTCGCGGCGTGTACCACCTCTCGGATCGCAGCGGCACGTTCAATGTGTGGTATCAGCCGCTGGGCGGCGACGCCCGCGCGATCACCAACATGAGTGTCGATGACGTGCGAGATTACGCAATCTCCGCCGACGGCAAGACGCTCGCGTTCACGCACTGGGACAAGCTGTACGTGCAGAGCCTGCCCAACGGCCAGCCGCGCGAAATCCACGTCACCGCCGCCAGCGACTCGATTCTCAATGATCTCGATTGGAAAACGCTGCGTGATGGCGCCGACGAAGCCGAAGTGTCGTCCGATGCGAAGGAACTCGCGCTCGTGGTCCGCGGCGAGATCTTCGTCA
>JAFGRR010000368.1 GCA_016935035.1 Phycisphaerae bacterium
CACGTCCGCGGTTCAAGGTGCCATGCCGGCGGTTCAAAAGCGCCATGGCGGGGGTTCAATCCTGCACGCCACCCGGTGCAACGGTTGATGCGCCGCGCCGGACGGCAGCGTGTGTGTGCGCCTTGCCACAGGGGTGTGCGTCGCTATTTCGGTCGCCGTATGAGACGCGATTAACCATGATCCCCGGCGCTTTCAATTCGCCGCGAAATGGCAACTCCGCGGTAAATCTTGGCGCCTAATTTCGTGCGCACGGATTTGGAGGATCACATGCGTAAAGCGTTCGTTGCACTCGTTTGCGCAACCTCGGGGCTCGCCGGCCTCGCGGCGAGCAGCAGCCCCGCGGCGGCCTGGCACAGCTATCGCTGGTACGGCGACTACGCGCCGATGTATTACGGCCCGCCGCGCGTTTACGTCGTGCCGCCGGCGTATGCGTACTACCCGCGCCCGGCCTACCGCTATTGCCCGCCGTATGTGTACGGCTATGCCGGCACCTACTACCCGCGCAACATCGGCTATCCGCGCGGCGTCTACGTGTACCCGCGCGGCTACTGGCGCGGCTATCGCAGATAGAGCCGCTCAGCGTCGCTCCGACACGCTGTCGGTGGCGATGAGCCATTTGGGATCGAACCAGCGGTCGGCCTCGCCGTCGTAGGGCAGCCGCGTGATGTCCCAGTGGCGGATGTAGCGCGCATACACGTCCCACACCGGCGGTCCGCCGCCGATGTAGACAACGCGGTCGGAAAAGCGCGCGAGCGTCTCCTCCGGATCCATGTGCGAGCGCAACTCCACGATCGTCATATGCTGGCGCTCGTAATCGGGGACCGCGCGTGCCGTGTGCGGCCCGGCGAGCAGGACGTGCCCGCGGGTGGTGCGAAAAAAATTCGCCACATCCTCGCGATACTCGGGGCCCTTGGCGCCCTCCCACGGCAGGTGGCCGTTGAGGCCGAGCTGGCCACGTTGTCCGATCGCGCACATCGAGCGGATGTCCTGCGAGCGCACGTCCGCCATGGGCTTTCCTCCTCTGTGCCGGCGCAGGCGTCATCAAGCACACAATTGCCGCGCACAAAAGAGAAGGGGCCGCCGAGGCAGCCCCTTCGATCGGTCGGGTGGGTGAGACGGCGACCGACTAGAACTCCACGCGGACGCGGCCGGAGCCGGTGTGTCCGATGAAATCGTCGCGCAGCAGCGCATCGTAGTTGAGCTGGAAGGTGCTGCCGTAGCCGATGTAGGCGAGCAGGCCGACACCCAGGGCCGCCGTGTCGCGGCCGACGTCACCCCCTGCAACCGTGAAGCTAGAGGCTTCGGCGAACGCCGCCGTCACCTGCTGATTGGTGTCGTCGAACTCGTGGTACCAGATGGCACGCCCTTCGATGAGAGTATCCGACGCGATCGGAGCGAGCACCTTGATCCCCAGGCCGGACTGCAGCGAGTCGAAGTCCTGGCTGCCGATCGTGAGGCGGTTGACTCCGGCTTCCTGGTAGCCCTCCTGGTCGAGCCGGGTCCAGGTGAGCGATGCGACAGGCGTGAGGGTCGCGTATGCAGAGCGCAGCGGAGCGCCGACCTCGAGGGCCGCCATGTACTGGCTGGCGTCGTGGCTGGCCGTGGCGACGAGCTTCTGCGGCCCCGCGTCTTCTTCTTCGTCCCCGCCCTCTTCCGCCAGCGGAAGGAGCAGCACGCGCGAGGTTTCGTACTTGTTCCAGGCGTAGCCGAGGCGGCCCGAGGCGTACCAGCCCTGACCTTTGATGGCGCCGTAGAGGATCCCAAGATAGCTGTCGATGTCGGTCTGGTTCTGGCGGGTGAACCCTTCCCCGTCGATCCCGGTGTGCCCATAGCCGCCCGCGATGCCGAAGCGAACGTTCTCGGAAATCCAGTTGTCGGCGCCGACGAGGCCGCCATAGATGTGCGCGTTGTAGCCGTCGAGGTCCTTGCCGCCCTCCTGATCGAGCCCGGCACCGAACATCTGGCCCCACATGCCGCCGCGGCCGAGATCGTAGTTGTTGGCCGCCGTGCCGTCGTAGCCGCCGTAGCCGCCGGCGTTCATGCGGCCGTCACCCACGCCGAGGCTCATGCGGTCCTGGTCGCCGTGCATGCCGAGATTGTAGGCCGGCGCCGCGAACGCGGATGAGGGGCTGGCCGTTGCACCGACACCGGCGAGGCGCTGGTCGATGTACTGGCCGGTGACGAAGTTGAGGGTGCGCGCGGCCTCCTGGGTCGCGAACGTGACGTCGGGCTTCAGCTGCTCGCCGGCCTTGCGCACGTCGTCCTCGTCCTCGAGGCTCAGGATGGCGGCTCCGATCGCCTGCACGTCATCGTCGTCTTCCTCGTATCCGAGCAGGGCGTTGAGCGTTGTGATGCCTGGATTGGACAAACCGTCGACCTCGGAGGCGTCCTTGACCTCTGCCCCGATGACGAGCTGCCCGAAGCCGTGGGGCCCCAGCACAGTGTTCTGCGCGACGGTCCAGTCGACCAGGAAGGACTCCTCTTCGACTCCCGGAAGCTTGGACCCGTACAATTCGTTGGCCACCAGGAACCACTCGCCGTCGTGGACGATATAGTCGATTACCGGCGTGATCGTCGTCTTCGTCGTTCCGCCGGCGCCGTTCGCCGAGATCGTGCTGCTGCTGCCGTCGGCCGCGGCCGGCGTGACGTTCCAGCCGGCCATCGAGCCGTCGCCGATGAACAGCATGCCGCTTATATAGCCGCTTTCGTCCGACGGGTTGTTTGCGTTGGTGTGGCCTACGCCGCTGCCGGTGATGTGCGGCTTCAAAAGGACGGTCTGTGGCGTGATGATTTTCGCTTGAGGTACGGCATTCACGTTGGCTGTCACGTCATAGGTATGGTTCACGGTGAGAACGCTGAGATTGCCGTCGAACACGCCGGCATTCTCGAACGTGAAATGGCGGTCGGGGTTGTCCTCGACGAGCTTTGCGGCGGCGTTCGCGAGCGCGTCGGCATAGCTCAGTCCGGGATCTGACGTATAGACTTTGCCGGCCTGCCCGGCGTCGTCATCATCGTCGTCGTCATCGTCGCCTTCCGGTTCGCCGAAGGTGGCGCCGCGGCCGGCAACATAAAC
>JAFGRR010000369.1 GCA_016935035.1 Phycisphaerae bacterium
GCGCGAATCATGCAGACCAAACGTATGACGCCGCACGAACTGGCCGACCCGATCGTCCAATCACGCATCAGCGAGCTTGAGCCGCGCTTCGACATGGCCCGCGCGATCATCCGTGTGCGTCAGGCCGAGGCGGTCGTAAACAGCATCGACCGCCTGATTCGTGTTGTCCCGTCGCCCACGGGCGGCCCGACCGAACCCTGGTATCCGCCCGAACAGGCCGTCGCCAACCTGCCCGCCGAGGTGTTCGCCGAAGCCGGCCAGGATCCGCACTCGATCGCGATGGAGGTCGGCGGACCGATCCCGGGACTCGGCCAGGCCGAAGCATTTCGAGTGGTAGCCGCGTGGAGCAAACTGCGTGCCGGCTGGACAGCCGGCAACGTCGCTGATGTTCAGGCCGGGCTGGACGAACTCGCCACACTGCTACCGGCACTCGCCGCCCCGAGCGTCTACCCCAAGGCCTCGCAGCGCGCCGCCGAGCTGCGCTACTACGCCTTCGGCAAGTTCACCTGGGGCTGGGTCGTGTACTTCCTCGGCTTGCTGGTCAGCGTCGTGGCTCTGATCACGCGCTGGCGCACGCCGCGCGTGGCGGCGTTGCTGCTGATGCTGGCGGCCCTGGCTCTGCACGCCTATGGCGTCGGGCTGCGCTGGTACATCCTCGACCGCATTCCGGTTGCGAACATGTTCGAAGCAGTCGTCGCTGCCGCCTGGATCGGTGTGGCACTCGCGCTCGTAGCCGAACACTATTACCGCACTGGCGTATTCCTGGTGGGCGCCAACGCCACCGGCTTTTTCGCCCTGATCATGGCCCAGTTCGTCATCCCCGGCGGTGGCACCATCTCCGCCATCATGGGCATCCTCGACGACGTCATGCTGCGCATACACACGACCATGATCACGGCAGCCTACGCCCTGATCTTCCTGGCGGCCGTAATCGCCATCGTATACATCTTCGCCTATTACTTTCGCGCCCAGCCGGCCAAGTCCGCTGAAGTCGGCCTGATGGGACTATGCGCCGGACTGGCCGTACTCGTGATGTCACGCCTGATCTTCTTGTCCGAGGCCGGCAGCGCCACTGGCTACACAAAGCTGCCCGGCGCGACACTCGCCTTCGCCGCCGTCAGCTTGATCGGCCTCGTGATTCTCGCCGTACTGCTCTGGCGCCGCGCGGCCAGCGAGGCAATCACCGGCCTCAGCATGATCCTCATCGCGACGGTCACTCTATGGCTCGGTGATTACGGCTTTGTCGGAGTGATGGCCAAGGTGTGCATCGCCGGCGGCGCGACATGGATGGTCGGCAACATAACCGGCGCCTGGGTGCAGATTCGCCAGGCCCGGCGTCAGGCGGCCGCACAATTGGCCGGCCAGCCAGTTTCATCAGCCAGCATGGACGACGGTCCGTCAACACGTCCCCTGCTCGCCGGCGCCATGCCCGGCGACGAACGCGGCCCCGAGGCTCTGCCCGTCTGGCTCAACCACATCGACTGGAGCCACCTCATCGTGCTGAACATGGCAACCGTGCTACTGTTCGTCGGCGGCATCGTGCTCGGCGCGCTGTGGGCGGACTATTCGTGGGGACGACCGTGGGGCTGGGACCCCAAGGAGACCTTCGCACTCAACACCTGGATCATCTACGCCATCCTGATTCACGTCCGCTTCATCGTCCGGCGGCGCGGACTATGGACGGCCTGGCTTTCCGTGATCGGATGCCTGATGATGCTCTTCAATTGGATCTTCGTGAACTTCTACGTCTCCGGCCTGCATTCGTACGCCTGATGCCAACCATGGTCCGCCGACTCGCGACTCACGCCGTAGCAATCTGCTTCGTGACGATGAACGCCGCGGCCGACGTGCCGACTCTGTCGCCGCTGGGCACGCTTGCTGCGCCTGGCGGCATCGAATGGGCGACCCTGCGCGGTCCGCCAGGAGCCGAGGTGCTGGTCACCTGGACGACCGATCGCGATCTCTGCCTGCTGGACGTGCGCGACGGGCGTCGGCTGCTCGCCGAACATCTCGACGCCAGCCCCGGATTGCGGCCGGCTGCCGGCTATGCCCCGCTCGACTCAGCCACCCCGGCCGCCTTCCGCCTGCACTGCTATGACCTGCAAAGTCTACACACACTGCGTATCGAGGAAGGCGCCGGCGGCGGTAGAACGGCGCTACTCCAAGCCCAGATCGGCCGCGGCTTCGCCCCCAAGCAATATCAGCAGGACCCCGAGTTCCTCGTCACGCCGATAGTGATGGATACGTGGGGCGACGACGTACTCGTCGTCCGCAGCGACGGCAGCCTGGTCCTCTTCGACGCCGAACGCGGCCGCGTCCGAACCGGCCGACAGCTCTCCCCCATCGGCGACCACGACTACTACCGCGACGGCGACCACACCGCCCTGCTCTGGAAGCACACCACCAGCGCGAATCTGCTCTTCCTGAAGCACGGCGACGAACTGACAGACGGCACACCGCGCCGCTTGGGCGAGACACTACCCGTCTGGGGCACACTGACACCTGACGGCCTGCTCGCCCTATGGCTCGATCACTACGAAGTCTGGTCGCCGGCCGCGACACATGGCCTACGGCACGATCTGTCGGCGATGCCGCGCGCCGCGCTGGTGACGTTGTGTCGCGACGGTGACGAACACGGCGGCGTGCTCGTCTATGCCGATGCGCAAAACCACCTACACGGCATCGACATCATGACCGGCCGCCAGCTCTGGGAACGCGAACCGGACGCCACGCCACGCCGCCTCCTATCCGCCGGCCAACACGTCCTCAGCGTCGCCACGCACGAAATAACGCTACTCGACGCCCGCACCGGCGCCCGCCAGGCAGCCGTCACCACACTGCACAACATCGTCTCA
>JAFGRR010000370.1 GCA_016935035.1 Phycisphaerae bacterium
GATGCGGCCACCCAACCCGGATGAAGAGACGAAGCATCAGGTGATTACATACTAGTATTTATAGTATTACTATATCATCGGCCGGCGGCGCCCCGGTCCCCGGGCATCCCATATACTGGCTTTTGCCATGATTACTTTCTCGCTCCAGTCAGGATCCAACGGCAATTGCATTTATGTCGAGGCCGGCGACAAACGCATCCTTTTTGACGCCGGCATCAGCGGCCGACAGGTGCGCCTGCGGCTTGCCGAGCACCAACGCTGCATCAGCGGCCTCGACGCGGTGTTCATCTCCCACGATCACAGCGACCACTCCAAGAACGCCGGCATTTACCAACGCCTCTTCGGCGTGCCAGTGTACCTGACGGTCCCAACACACCAGCGAATCGCGCCGTACATCGGTAAGACGAGTGATATCAGGTACTTCGAGGCCGGCCACCCCATCGTGCTTGACGGCGTGACGATCCACACGCTGCCAACGCCGCACGACGCACTGGATGGCGTCGCGTTCATAGTTGAGGCGGAAGGGCGGCGGTTGGGGGTGTTCACGGATCTCGGGTACCCGTTCGCCGAGCTTGCCGCCGCGCTCAGTACGGTCCACGCCGCCTACCTCGAAAGCAACTACGACCCCGAGATGCTCGCGACCGGGCCCTATCCACCCGATCTTCAGGATCGCATCCGCGGGAACGGCGGCCATCTGTCGAACCAGGAGGCTGCCGAGCTGATCAGGACACACGGTCGCCACCTCGGTTGGGCGGCACTCGCGCACCTCAGCGAGGACAACAACACGATCGAAACCGCCATCCGCACACACCGCGACATTCTCGGCAACTCGTTTCCACTCACGGTCGCCAGCCGCTACGGCGTATCGGACGTGCTGCGAATCTGATTATCTCCACCAACTGAAGAATCCCAAGCTTCCCGCGCGTGATCGGGCCGACAGGTCCGCGGTCGCCGGCTTGCCGAATGGGGCGGGTCAATTGAATGCTATAGTCGGAGAACCTGTATCCAGAGCGGTCGGAGTCGCTTGCGTGCGATGATGGGCGCCTGGCCCGAGCGGAGTGGTCACCATGTCCGGAAAGCCCGTCGGCACACGAATTGCGGTTGTTGTCTGCCTCTATAGCCTGGCCAGCATCAGCCTCGCAGGCATCACTTGGTTTGATGAGGTGGGTGGTGGGCGCGGGTATGACAGTTTTGGCGAGTTGGCCAAAGCCTACACCGACTTCATGCCGGACACCGAACAACTTCTGACGTTCGACGGGCTGGGTGAGGGAACAATTCTCGGCCAGCAGTACCTGGACCTGGGGGTGAGCTTCGAGAACACGATTGGGCACAATCACTCCTCATGGAGCGGTATCCAAGAGGAAGGCGGCTCGGTCACCGAGGACCTGACCGGCTATGACGGCACGTACATGCCCAACGGCGATTCGGTGTACCTGAAGTTCGACAACAACGACGCGGACAGTCCGTTCACGATGTCGTTCGACAAGCCCATCAGCGCGGTGGGGGCGTTTCTGGGCATGGGTACGCAGGGCAAAACCCACAGTGTGCAGATCACGCTGTACGATGCCGATGATTCCATTCTCGGCACACGCGTCTACGAATCCTGGCTCTGGGAAAGCAAGACAAACAAGCAGAACTATGAAACCTTTTTTGGCGTGCAACTGGATGAAGCACGCATCAGCAGCGTCTCAATCCTGAACCTGGCGACCGCCAGCTACGCCGACGGACTGGCGATCGACAATCTCGAGTGGTCGCACAAGGGCGGCGACTCGGGTGCTGTCCCGGAACCGGCTTCCAGCCTGCTGCTGGCGGTCGGTATCGTTGTCGTCGCCTGCGGCCGCAGAACGCTGCGCGGATAGAGCCCCGCACCACCTGTCTTCCGTCACATTGCGCGTTGACCCGCCGGCACCGAGGATGGATAGTGCCAGCGGGTCATTGCGTTTGCGCGCGGAAACGCGTGCAGGTCACTACGCACAGTGACTATCCGCGGCGGAAACAGTCATGTCGCTTGCCGACCAGGTTGCTCGTTACTATGCGGCCCGCGCGCCGGTGTATGACCTGACGGCAGGCTACCTCGAACCCGAGGCGGAGTCGCTGCGAGCGCCAATCAAGGAGCGGTATCGGCGGCTATTTGCGGATCATGACGCGCTCGAGGTCGCCTGCGGCACGGGCTACTGGACCACAGTCATCGCGGAAAATGCACGCCTAGTCATGACCACCGACATTCATCCCGAGTTGGTGTGTCTTGCGGCGGGGCGCTGCCGGCATCAGCCGCACGTGACCTTGCAGGTCGCGGACGCGTTCGCGCTCGAGGGTGTGCGGAGCGGGTTTACGGCGGGTGTGGCGATCCTGTGGTGGTCGCACGTGCCCAGGGGGCGACTTTGTGAATGGCTGAGCGTGTTTCACTCCAAGCTGCGCGGCGGCGCGCTGGTCATGTTCGTTGACCAGTTGCCATACGACGCGCCAGGTCGAAGGCAGGATGCCGATGGCAACACGCTGGAAACGAGGCTCCTGCCGGACGGACGCTCGTACGAGATCGTGAAGAATTTCCCGACCGCGCATGAAATCCACGATCTTCTCGCCGACTTCACCACCGACATCCGATATACGGAGCGGCCCGCGGAGAAGAGCTGGGACGTGGTGTATTCGACGCGGTAGGACGACGGAACAGAGGGCGGCTTCACGGCACCAGACGTCCGCACCGAAATCCGAGGTGGTTATCAGTAGAAGAGCATGACGGCGTTAGCGGGGATGACCGCGGGTTTGCCGCCGAGGGTCTGAGCGGCCTTCATCAGGTAGACCGGCTGCTTATCGCACCAACGCCGAATGTCGCGGTCGAGGTAATGTCCGATCTTGTCGGGCAGTTGAGACGTGCGGTGTACGTCGAGGGCGATCGCGCTGCCGACCTGGTCGGCAGTCCGCATCAGCTTATGGGGCCTTGATTGCTCGCTGGCGATGTAGCGCTGTGGTGCGTAAAGGACAGCCTGGTTGCGGTGTTCGATGACGCGCTGGGCGTGCTCGTAGCGCCAAGCGTGCTCCTTGGGGGGCGTGGTGCAGCCGACGAGTGCCAGCAGCGTCAGCGCGAGACAGGCGACGCACCAGTGAGTCAACGGCCGGCCGAGCTGCGCACTTTCGGATGTAAGCGGGGCGTATTTCATCATTGAGATTCTACCGCAAGCGGGTCGTGTGGTGGCAGTGTCGCGGCGGAGATCATTAAGCGGGTGTAGTATTTGATTTTGGTGACAATGCGTGCCTAGTATCGTCTGAAAACGGTTACGTTGCCGCCACCTCAAACAGGTCACCGGCACAGGCGGTGGGCGGCTAGGCGTACCGTCCGGTGACCCGGCAGCACCCTTTTCTTGGTGAAGCCTGCTCTCAAGTTGGCGGCCTTCCGAGCCAGTTTTGGTTGGAGGAGGCCATGCGGGTTGGACAACATAGGCACTCTGTGCCTTGTTGTCCGACCTTTTTTGCGCGCGGCCATCTATCTGCGGCCTAGATTCTCCGCCGTGATAGGGTCACGCCCACGGGATGCTTGGCTCGGATCGCTGGGGCACGCTTCTTCATGACCGTTGATGGCCGAAGACCAACAACTAAGAACTAACGACCACCGACAATATGCCCCTCGCTTCCGCTTCGGGCTCTGTTTGGCGTGGGGGGCTATTCGCTGGCAATCATCTCTAGGATCTGTTCGACCGTCCGGGCGGTGGCGCCTTGACGCGAGGCGATGGCGGCTCGACCGGCTTGGCCCATCTTGCGGCGACGGTCGGCGTGATGCATAAGGTCGGAGACGGCGGCGACCAGGCCTTCGGCCGAGTTCACGCGCCGACAGGCACCTTCGGCCAACAGCAGGTTCACCGCCTCTTCGAAGTTCTCGGTGTATGGGCCGACCAGGATCGGCTTGGCCAGACCGGCGACTTCCATGACGTCCGACCCGCCCATCGGCACCAGGCTACGCCCGACGAAGACTATCGTGGCCAGGGCGTAGAGCTTCCGCAATTCGCCCATCGTGTCGCCCAGGAAGACTGGGATGGGTTCCTCAACGCCGGCGGGGATGGCCGGGGCGCCGGTGCTGCGGCGTAGGCAGGCATAGCCGCGTCTAACGATCAGATCGGCGACGCTGTCGAAGCGCTCGGGCTTGCGCGGGACGAGCGCCAGTTGCAGATCGCGGAAGTGTTCCCGCAGGTGCCCATAAGCGTTGAGGATGATGTCCTCTTCGTCGGGGCCGGTGCTACCGCAAACCCAGAGCGGACGCTGAGTGTCGATGCCCATCTCGCGGGCCATGTCATCCTGGCTGGGAACGGTGTCGGTCAGGTCGGCGGTGTCGTACTTTAGCGAGCCCATGACCTGCACGCGGTCGGGCCGCACGCCCAACTCGACGAAGCGGCTCGCGTACGTCTGGTCCTGGGCACCGACCCAGCGAAGCTGGCGGAACATGCGCTGGGAGAGTCGGCGGATGATCGGCAGGCGAAATCGCCGCATGCTACGCTCTTCGGTGACGCGCCCGTTGACGACGACCATCGGAATGTCGTGGGCGCTGGCCATCTCGACCAGGTTGGGCCAGAGTTCGAGCTCCATGAGGACGATGACGCTGGGCCGCAGGCGCGTCAGGGCGCGGCGGATGACGAACGAGAAGTCGAGTGGAAAGCGGAAGACAAGCAGATCGGGGTAGAGTTGCCGCGCGCGGGCCAGACCGGTCTGAGTCGTACTGCTGACGACGACGACGGCGTCCGGGCTGCGCTGGCGGAAATGCTCGACGAGGGTGCGCGTCGCGTTGATTTCACCAAGCGAGACCCCGTGCAGCCAGATGCAACGGCTGGCGACAGGACGTGACGGCAGGGCGGCGAGACGATCGGAGAGGGCGATGCTGCCGGGACCGCGTTTCAGACGGCGATAGACGAGAAGTGGCCAGCCGAGGCAAACCAGGATCAGGTAAATGAGGTCAAACAGTATGGTCATTACCGCGTGACTCGCTCCGCGCCGCGAGTGTCAGTGCCTGGCGGGCGACAGTTTCGCCGCGCCGACGCTGCCCGTACAATCGCTCGTCGTGAACAGACCTGGAGGCATACTCATGCACGTATCCGCGCCTCGCCTTGTCGCACTGGGCATCATAGCGTTTCTGATTGGCAGCGTCGTGGCGCAGGAGGCCGCCACGTCGGCCCCGGCCGCCTCTCAGCCGGCGGTGTCGGCCGAAGTGGACGCCGTCCTGACGCGAATGGAGGCGCGGGCCGTTCAAGACCTGCGGGCGGAGCTGACGTGGGAACGGCGGTACGAGATTGACGACGAGGACGACCGCGACGTGAAACGCGGCCAGATCTGGTACAAGCAGATGGACCCCGTCGCCAAGTTCAAGGTTCATTTCAATAAGAAGGTAATGGCAAACCGCCTGTATGACATGGACGAGCAGCACGTCTTCGATGGACGCTGGTATGTCGAGTTGCAGGCCAAGACGAAGACGGTGACGCGGCGCGAGGTGCGCAAGCCCGACGATGCCGGTGACCCCTACAAGCTTGGTGAAGGCCCCTTTCCGGTGCCGTTCGGCCAGAAGAAGTCGGACATTCTGCGTGAATTCAAGGTGACACTGGTGCCGCCGGCCGAGGGCGATCCAGCGGGGACGGATCATCTGAAGCTGGTGCCGCGCGAGGGGACGGCAAACGCGCCGCGCTATGCGGAGATACACTTCTGGGTGGTGCGGCAAGGGGATTTGGAGGGGCTGCCAATACGCGTGACGGCCTCGAAGAAGGCGCCAACGGGGCGGGTTGATTCACATCTGACGATTACGTTTGGGCAGGCGAAGTTGAACGAAGGGGTGGACGCGGGCGTGTTTGAAATCAAGACGCCGGTTGGCTACGAGGAAATCGTCGAACACCTGGAGGAGCTGGCGCCGCCCGAGATCGAGACACCAGCGCCATAGATAGTGGGGCGGCGTGGGCTCGTCTGTTTGAAACAGACAATGTCGCCGCGAATGAGGCAGGTGTAGATTTTCGTCAAGGCTGCTGTGATAACGCGGCGGCGGCGCGTCGTTGTTTGACACTCGTTTAGTGGGTATCTACCATTGCCCGCATGCGTGGCTGGATTGGCGTGAGAACGCGTGTCACTCCGATGCGCAGGACACATAGACCAAGCGAATGGAAGTGAAACATGAGGCGAACGCTTGTGGCTGGCGTCATCGCGGCGGTGTTGCTGTGCGTTGTGGCGTGCCAGAGTGAGATTGGGGACGCGAATGGCTCGATCGCGGCCTATCGCGACCGAATGCTGGTCGAGTACCAGGACGAGCGCGCCGGAACGCCGGGGGCATCACCAGAGCAGATCGAGCGGCGGACGACGCCGACCGACCGACCGGTGGTCGAGCCAAGCGATCGGATGGCGGGCCTCGAGCCGCGGGAATCACTGCTGACGGACCCAGCGTCACAGACGCAGCCGCCGGCAGACATGCTGCTGGCCGAAATACCCGACCCGACCGAAATCGAGGCGGTGTTTCAGCAGCGTTTGAAGATGTTGGCGGATGTGACGGACGAGTCGCGCGTGTTGGCGAGTTACGAACAGGTTGTTGAGCGGGCGCTCAGGAACCTGGAGCTTATCAAGCGGCCGACGCAGGTGCGGCTAAGCCTCGCCGAGTGCATTCAGCGCGCCCTGTCGCATAATTACTCGATTCGGATCAAGTCATACGACCCGGCGATCGCGACGGCAGATCTGGTCGAGGCCGAGGCCGTGTTCGACGCCGAGTTCTTCCTCGATACCAGCTATGCCCAGAACGACGCCGCGGCCCTGGTCCCGACCGGGACCGAGATGACGGATGGGCGCAGCATCCAGGGCGGCATTCGGCAACTGCTGCCCACGGGCATGAGCGCATCGGTGGGCCTCAGCACGGCGCGCAGCTACATCAACTCGCCTGACCTGCCAAAGAAGACGAACCCGTCGTACAGCAGCAGCTTCGTGGCCGAGTTGCGGCAGCCGTTGATGCGCGGGTTTGGGCTGGAATACAACCGCGCGTCGATCAACATTGCACGCGCCAGCCGCGACATCTCGTACTGGCAATTCGTCCAAGAGGTGCGCGATCAGCTTCTGGCGGTCGAGCAGGCTTATTGGAACCTGGTTCAGGCTCGGCGGACGACGGCGATTCTGGCGGAATCGGTCGCGCAAAACTATGTGACGTATCTCGACATGTGGGAGCGCCGCTTCCACGATGCGACGCCGGTGGAAATCGCGAACTCGAAGGCCAATTACCAGATTCGCTGGGTGGAATACCTGGAGCGGGTCAAGGATCTGAAGGAAGCCGAGGACGCACTGAAGCTGCTGTTGAACGACCCGGAGTTGAAGCTCTCGACGGATATCGAGATCATCACGACGGACGCACCGCTGGCGGCGCCGCTGGCACTTGATCATTTTGCCGAGGTGCGAGCGGCGCTCGAGAACCGTAGCGAGATCAGACAGGCCCGGCTGGCGATCGACAGCCTGCGAATCGCAACTGCGGCAGCCAAGAACCAGACACTGCCGCAGCTCGACCTGACGTTTCAGTATGAGGTGGCCGGTGCCGGGCTGTCCGCGGACGACGCGTTCGATGAGGTCACGACCAACAACTACATCTCATACGCGGTCGGCGTCAGCTTCTCCTATCCGATCGGGAATCGCTCAAGGCGGGCACAGCTTCGCAGCCAGCAGTTGCAGGAAAGTCAGGCCGTCGTGCAGCTCGAACAGGTGCTCGACGGCATCGTCCGCGAGGTGAATACCAGCATTCGCTCCATCGGCGTGCGCTACACGCAGTTGCCGGAGCAGTACGAGGCCGTGCAGGCCAGCGCGCGGAATCTGCGGTCACTTCAGGCACGGGCACCGGAGATCAATCCTTCGTTCCTGGAGACCGAACTGAGCGCCGTGCAACAGTTGGCCAGCAGCCGTACGACGCTCTTGGGCGTGCTGGTGCAGTACAACTACACGATCTCCGAGCTCGAACGGAACAAGGGCACGTTGCTGGAGTACAACAACGTGACCCTGACGGATGAACCACCGACACGATAGGGGGAAAAGTAAGAAGGCAGAAGTCAGAAGTGAAGACGGTGCGGGCCGCCGGCGTGCCAATGACTATCGGCGTGTGCCAAGCTCGGGTCTTTAGCTTCTGATCTCTGCCTTCCTATTGCTGGCTTCACCCCAAGGCGATTGCCAGGCGTTCGGCGGCTAGTTGGGCGGCGACGTTGCGGTCGATAAGTTGCTCGGTTTGAGCGACGGCCTGGATCGCGGTGGCGCAGGTGTCATCGTCCAATGTGGCGGCCAATCGGGTGGCAACATTGTTCAGTGTGGGCAGATGCCGCTGAGCGGTGGCGACCCGAGTCAGCAGAGCTTCGCGATACACCGCCGCCACCAGCATCAGCACGAGCTTCAGGGCGGCGCGCTGCGTATCGGTGGGGATGCCACGGCTCGATGATTTGGTGGGGGACTCGTCCTCGTCAGCATCCCCGTTCGCCTCGACGGCCAGCATGCGGCCGGCCAGTGCATCGGCGGCCTGGAGCAGGCCGGTCGCCAACGGTTGGGGGTTGTGCGGCCGATGGGCGGCGACCAGCGGCGCCACGGCGTTCAACGTGTCGAGCAGGCCGATGTTGTTCCAGAGCAGCGCGGCGCCAAGGCGACCGCCGGAGAGTTCGGCCAGCGCGCCGGCATCGCGATCGCTGAGAGTCGTCAGCTCGCGCAGTTTGTCCGCTACAAACTGCGGCGGGAGCAGGCCAAACGGCACACGCTGACAGCGTGAGCGGATGGTCGGCAACAGACGCTCGGCGGACGCACTGACGAGAATCAGCACGGCGTTGCCTGGGGGTTCTTCCAGCGTCTTAAGTAGCGCGTTCTGAGCGGCCTCGTTCATGCGCTCGGCCCCGCGAACGAGGAAGACGCGGCGGGGCCCAACGCTCGGCTTGAGCGTAGCCGGCTCAATCAGGAAGTGCCGGATGACCTCGACTGCCAGGAAGAGGCCTTTGCTGGCCCGGATGGCGCGGTCGGGATGCTGCTTGTGCAGGGCGCGATCGATGAGCTGAAAATCCGGGTGGTTGCCGGCCTCGAACAGGTGGCAGGATGAGCAGGTGCCGCAGGCGTCGGCGGTGTCGGCGTCATCGACGGCCCCGAAGAGGGCGGCCCCCTGATCCTGTTCGGCACCCTGGCACAGCAGCCGGGCGGCCAGAGCCCGGGCGGCGAGTTCCTTGCCTACGCCGTCGGGGCCCTCGAAAAGATAAGCGTGATGAGTGCGGCCGCTTTCGAGCGCTCGCCGCAGGATGGACAGAGCCCGCTCCTGATGACGAATGTCACTCAAACGCACGCTCTAACTCCTGCTTGATAGCGGCGAAGACGGCGTCAGCGTCGCGCGTGCCATCGATGACCACTACGGGCTTGGGATAGAACGACGGCAACTCGCGGAAAATCTCGTGGACTTTGCGGTGATAGCCGATCGGGCGGCGTTCCATGGCGTCCTGGTGAGCGCCGTCGAACATGCTGAGTTGGCCATTGCTGTGGTTCTTACTGCGGTTGGCGGCCGCCACGCGTTGCGGCGTGCGACCGGTACGTTTGAAGCCGACCTTTGGCGGCACGTCGAGGACGATCGTCAGGTCGGGC
>JAFGRR010000371.1 GCA_016935035.1 Phycisphaerae bacterium
CGACGCTGTCGGCTGAATTCGGCGGCGGCGGCCAATTCTCGGGCACCGGTTCCGGCGGCAGGTCGAGGTTCATGAGCAACAGCCGCCGACCGCGAATGCCGAACAACCGCTTCATGTCTTCGTTCGTGCCGATCACCGATCCGCTGGCCGCGACCTGCATCTGTGAGTGCATCTGGAAGTAGCCGGCGGCGATATCCAGTGCCGGCGAGGTCACGACAGCCGCCACCTTGAACGTGAAACGCCGATTCGCGAAATAGACCGTTACCTCGTCTCCGAGGTGCTTGTCGCGCGAACGCGAAAAGTCGTCGGCGATAATGACGTAGCCGCCCTTGGCGAGCTGTTCCAGCGCGGTTTCCTGGTCGCCCTCGGTGAATTCGACGCGCACGACCTTGAAGAACTGCTCAGGATCGCAGCCGACAAACCACGTCAGAGCCGCGTACATCCGCGCGAATAGCGTTGGCCGCTCGGTGACATAGACGTTGGCGGCGTTGCAGGCAGCCCAGGAGCTTACGCCGCCGACGTTGGCAAGCACCTCATCGACGTCGTCGGTCTGCTCGCGCATCTGGTCGATGCTCCAGAGATACGCTTCGGGAAATTGCTTCGGAAACTGCCAGCCGCTCTGAAAGCTCTCGCTGAAGACGACCAGGCCGACGATGAGCGACAGGCCGACCATCAGGCCGCAGCAGATGCCGGTGGCGCGCCAGACGGCGTGTCCGACCTGATCCTGCAGTAGCCGAGCCCGAACGCCGAGCAGTCGCGCCGCGATCCAGACCGCCGGCGACCCGACCAGCCAGACAATCAGCGGTGCGGCACAGGCGTACGAAAGATATAGCAGCACAACCACGCCGGCCGCCCAATTGCGAAACTCCGGGCTGCGCACGACGCGCGTCTCCAGAATATAGATCTGAACCGCGAGCAGCACGGCCGCCAGGGCCAGCGATACCCACAACCAGACGCGGCGCGGCCGGCGTGCCTGCGGATGTGCGGCTTCCAGCGGCGAAACGCGCAGCGCGGCGATCATCGGCAACACCGCCGCCACCGCTGTCGTCGCCAGCCCCGACACCACGGCTAGCATCAGCCCGCGCCAACTGACCTGAAAGCTGCCGACGTATTCCGGCACCAGCCAGACGCTGAAGACCGCGAGCCCCAATCCAATCGGTATGCCCGCCAGCACGCCGACGACGCCGAGCGGCGCGACCTCGACCGCGACCAGCACCGCCAGTTGCCGCCCGGTTACGCCAATACAGCGCATCAGCCCAAGTTGCGAGATGCGCTCGATCATGCCCATGCTGAGCGTGCTCAGGATGATGAACAGGGCCGTCAGCATCGCCACCGAGCTCAGCATCACAAGCACGAGTTCCTGCTGACTCTGGGCCATCTCGATCTGACGCATCCGCGCCACGGTGTCGCTGACGCTCGTGTTGCGCCCAAATGGCCGGCCTTGCAGCGTCGTCAGGATCAGTGAGCGTAGCTTGCGCACGCCCTTCTGGCTCTCATCCGCCGCCACCACATCGAGCGCCGTCACGCGCCCGCCCTGCAGGTCGATCTGCTGCAACGTTCGCAGCGGCAGCAGCACGAGACCCTGCTGAAAGCGCGCGATGCGACGCCGGTCAACCAACCCGACGATCTTCATCTCGAACGGCTCGGTCTGCGCCGCGCCCCAGACGCGCAAAACGTCGCCCAGCCCCACGCCCCGCTCCTCGGCCTCGGCGGCCTCCAGAACACAGGCAAAGACGTCGTCCTCGCGCAGCATCCGCCCCGCCACGATCTTCCAGTCGCGCACCCCGCTCTCGCGCGCCACGTCTATGCCGTAGAAGTCGAACTTCGGCACGTAGCGATCCCACGGCCGCGGCTCGAGCGCGGTTTGTTCCGCCGCGGCGATGGTCAGTGCCTCACCCGATAGCCTGCGCATGAGCAGCGGCGTGACATGCGCAACGCCGTCGAGTGATTCGACGTCTTTGAGGATCAGTTCGGAGATGGTGCCGTCGCGCCCGAGCGGCGATTCAATATTGATGTGGCTGCGGCCGACGTACTGGTTGGCCCACGACAACACCGACGAGCGCACCGACTCGAAACAGCAGGTGACCCACACGACCGCCCCGGTGCCCAGAGCGATCGCGGCCACCGCACCGAGCGTGCGGACGGGTCTAGCCCGCCAGTTCCTGGTAGCGAGCTGCGACCAATGTTGCATCTTCCGGTCCCTCGGGCCGCGCCGTCCCGACGATCTGCCCATCCTTGAGAATCACGACCGTGTCGGCGTACGCGGCGCCCTGCGCTTCGTGCGTCACCATCAAGATCGTGGTGTGTTGTTCGTGTGCGATCTTGCGCAGCAGGCTCCAGATCTCGGCCGACTGTTTCGAATCCAGGTTCCCCGTCGGCTCATCCGCAAGAATGATCGCCGGGTCGTTCAGCAGCGCCCGCGCGATCGCCACGCGCTGCTGCTCGCCGCCGGATAGCGCATCCGGCCGATGATCGGCCCGCTGTTCCAGGTGCACGACGCGCAGCAGTTCACTGACGCGGTCGGCGGACTCACGCAGCGGCCGGCCGTCCACGAGCATCGGCAATGCCACATTCTCACGCGCCGTCAGCATCGGCAGCAGGTTGTAGTCCTGGAAGATGA
>JAFGRR010000372.1 GCA_016935035.1 Phycisphaerae bacterium
ATATTCGTGCCGATCTCGACCGGCATCTGATGCTCGACATTCAGGCGGACATGCCCGACGGAGCCGAGGAAGCGCTTCGCGAGAAATTGTCCACGTTCCTGATCGCCTATTCCAGCACCGATTACGAAAAGTACCTGGTCTTTCGGCCGTCGTCCACGATGTGTGCGATAGACGATCCCCGGCTGCGCCAGCAGCTTGAGGCTTGGCCGCCGCAATTGGGGCCGGTGCCGACCGAGGCCGCTGGCGTGTTCGCGGCGCCATGGCGCCTGTACATTGCGGAGGGGTTCGGGCCCATCGCGGCGGGGCCGGTCATCGACGCAGTGAAGTGGGCGCACTGCCGCGCCACCATCCGCAAGATCCTGCAGCAGCAGGTGATCGGGGCAGAGTGGGACGAGATGGCTCCGGGCGATGGCCACCTAAGCAAAGAGGCCTCGCCCGATGCCAAGACTGAAGGTGGCTTCGTCTCGATTCGACTTTGTGTGCCCAATGTGACTTCGGTAGCCGAACTTGTGAAGCGTGACGGCGTTCTGCGATTCGCGGACTTTGACGTGGTGTGTCGCGCTGCGGATTCGCCGGCACGCCGGCTGGTGTTGCGGTTTGTCTGGGATGGAGTCGATCGGACGTGGCTGGCGCTACATGCGCTCGTGTACGGCGGGGATCCCCGGAAATCGTTCGTGTGGTAATGCGGGCCGGGCGTTCCCATAGTGGGCGCGTCGCCCGGTGAACGCAACGTGGAATGCAAGGAGAATGACATGGGAGCAGCCTTGGTGAAATTGCGGGTCAGACAGTCGTACATCCTGGTGATGAGTGCCGCTGCGGGCTTGGGGTTCGCGGTCGCGCAGGCGAGCGCGATCGAGCCGGCACCTACCCCAACGCCGGCTCCATCTGGGCCCTGTTGTATTCCTGCAGTTCCGTGCGACCTGGGAACCGGTCCCAGAGCATGCGGCCCATGTGCATGCGAAGACGCCGAGACCCGGGATAACACGTGTTTTGGCCTGCACCCGTTTCAGATTCCAGTCTATGGGTATGTTAACTGCCCGCCGATAAGGTGACGTCGTGGCGTTCGAGGACGACACTTGCGAGTAGCCGGTACGGGCTTGTGCGCGGTTTCGAGTAGTGTCTGGAGCATGTGCTACGATGCAGTGTAGGTGGCCGGTTTACCTGATGACCGCCATATTGGCGTTCGGCGCTGCATATCTGGGTGGTCGTGCGCTCGTTTCGCATCACGCGCCATCGTTACCGATGGTGCGGATCGTCGGTGGCGCGACGCGTTACATCGGTGTTCGTTGTGCGGGCGAGCGAATTGAGGAGACCTTTACTCTCGAGAACATCGGTGCAGTCCTGGCTCGCGTGTGCGAGGTGCAAACAAGCTGTGGATGCACAAACTATGTTGTTGAATGTTCAGACATACCCTTGGCCGGCACATCCGCGCTCGTACTCATCACAACGCTTCCAAGCAGCACACGCGAAGAAACGCATACGATGTACTATGCGGATGCTTTCTTCGATGGTCTTGCCAACCCCGTTCGTGCTGTATTCGAAGTAACGGTGGTGTCGGAAGTGCCCGCGGTCATCGATTTCGGGCGTATCTTGCCGAACAGCGGGCCATGCATGCGAGAGTTTCGCGTGCATGGCTGCGCTGGTCCGTTGGAGGTGGTTGCTGCCGAGAGTGACAACGCCGCCGTCGGCGCCGAGATCGTCAGGAGCACCGCCCGCTCGCAGGAAGACGCGGTCATCTCGGTCACATTGCGTCCGCCCGAGTTCCCCGGGGACTTCGTCGCGAGAATTCGCGTTGTGTACACAGAGCCGACACATGTCCCAGGCGAGGTTGCCGTTCGGGCGTCTATCGCGTCCAGGATTGAGTGCGAGCCACAGAGCATTCTGTTTGGTGTGTTGGAGAACGGAAGGACGTACGCGCGCACGATGCGTATTGAAAGCACGGTTGGCGAACGATTCGACATTACAGACATGAGGGCCACGCTGCCGAATGTGTCATGTTCCGCGTCGCCAACGAGTGCTGGGCGGACGGAGTACGTTGCACAGACCAACTGCGTAGCACCGAGCGTGCTGGGCAGTTTCGCTGGGACTGTTGAGATAGAGACATCAGATGCACGCTGTCCACTGGTTGTGATACCTGTGTACGGGGTCTGTGGCGGCGGTGAAAATGACGCGGCCCTAGCTCCTGCACCAGAGGGATCCTGATGGATGCTCCACATTGGCGTGGGACACGTATTGCTCCGTCTTCCGCGGCATTTACGCTGGTTGAGATCCTGGTGGTCCTGGCCATCATTGGGCTTCTGATCGCCATTGTCGTGCCGTCAATCGCTACGGCGCGGGCGAAGGCCCGTCTCGTCTGCTGTGCGAGCAACCTGCGCGAGATCGGCCGTGGTCTGTTTCTGTATGCCGACCAGGCCGCCGATATGCTGCCGCTGAACTCCGGGGAGACCTGGAAGGAAGCGTGGGCGGTGACAGAGGCGCTGGGGATCAGTGCCGGAACCGACGAGCGGACTTGGGTTGGCATCTTGCAAACCACGCTGGGGCGCGACAGCGCTCCGTGGCTCGCGCCGCTGCGCTGTCCCCAATCCGGTCGCTGTCCGCCGGACGACGAGACCGTCGGCGACGTGAACAGTCGGCCCGGGGCAGGGTGGTATTTGAACGCGTACTGCCGTGGCCGGCTGCAATCGTCGATCCCGACGCCGAGCGACGGCGTGCTGGTTATGGAAACGGCCAGCTGG
>JAFGRR010000040.1 GCA_016935035.1 Phycisphaerae bacterium
CCCGTACGACCAGCGGCGTGCCACGCGTCAAGGCCTGCCCGCATGCGCCGTACAGGCCGATCGGTGAGCAGGCAGGCTTGTCGCGCATCGGCCCGAGTGTAAGTTCGTTGCCCCCTTCGTAGAGATAGAACCCCACCCACGAGACTCCCGTCTCCTCCAGCCGGTCCCATAACGCATCCACTACCCGGCGCATGCGCTGCTGCCGGGTTCCCTCCGGCGTCATCGTCGCGGCGATCTGCTTATATGGTCTGCTCATGGCGTCATGATCGGGCGAAATGGCTGGCGTGGCAACGTCTGTCGAAACTTGTGCATTGTCGGGAGACCGCGAGCGTTTGGCTGAATAGACTGTTGAAACGTGGCCTGTGCCACGCCGCGGGCGCGGACTAGAATCGGCCGACCGGCGGCGTTATGCTGACGCCGGTGCCGGGACTACCGGCTGTCGCGGTCGTTCCGAACGATCCCCCCGCCGGCAAGGGTGATGCCTCATGGGAGACTCGATGTTCGCGGTCATCAGCGATATTCACTCGAACCTGGAAGCCCTTGAGGCCGTCCTGGCCGACATCAAGAAGCGCAAGATCAAGGATATCGTGTGCCTGGGCGACATCGTGGGTTATGGACCGAATCCGCGTGAATGCGTCGACCTGATCCGCAAACGATGCCGCGTCAGCATCATGGGCAACCACGATCACGCCGTCCTGTACGAGCCGGCGAACTTCAACACCCCCGCCGAACGCGCCTGCTACTGGACACGCGGCGAACTCGAACGCGAACCCAAGGCCGAACTGCGCGGCGAACGCTGGCGTTTTCTGGGCCGGCTGCCCGTACGCTATCGCGAGGGCGATGTGCTGCTGGTGCACGCCTCGCCCCGCCGCCCCATGAACGAATATCTATTCCCCGAGGACGTCTTCACCAACCCGCAGAAGGTCACCGCCAACTTCGAACGGCTCGACGCCCGCATCTGCTTCTCCGGCCACACCCATCAGCCGGGCATCTTCCTCGATGACCCATACTTCGATCCGCCCGGCGAATTGCCGGATCGTCCGTTTTACGAGATCGAGGAGGAGCGCACGATCGTCAACGTCGGCAGCGTCGGCCAGCCGCGCGACAAGGACCCGCGCGCCAGCTACGTCGTCGCCCACCGCAATCACAACGAGTCCTTCGACTCCGGCACCGAGAGCATCGTCGCCGCTGCCCTCAGTTGCAGCGTCGCCCAGCTCGAATTCGTGCGTGTCGAATACGACCTGGAGGAGACGGCTCGCAAGATCTGCAAGATCGACGAGCTCGACAACCTCCTCGGCGAACGCCTCTTCGACGGCCGCTGACGTCCCCGTAGCGTCGGCCCCCCGCGGCCGACGTAGAAGCACAAACCGTCCTCCGCGCTAGCATCAGCAACCCATGTGGCGTCAGTCCTCCGTGCCTGACGGTTTTGACCGCGACGCCGGAAGACGGCCGACGAGACGTCGGCCGCTACATTGCCCGTCGGTTGCCGCAGAAGACGTCATGTACTGAGGTCTGACGCTACACGGCTGCTGCACCCATCGCCCCCCCCAGTCGCAATCCCCCTACTCCAACCGCACCAACTTCGCCGCGAACCCGCCGTCGCGCCAGTCACCGGGCGTGGCTCCCCACTGCGGCAGCGTCTGACGCCGTTCGCGTACGTGCCACTCCGGATGCTCCTTGACGAATGAGTCCACGACTTGGTCGTTCTCCTCTGGTTCGAGGCAACACGTGCTGTACACCATCCGCCCGCCCGCGCGCACGTGCTCGGCCGCCCGTCGCAGCAACCGCGCCTGTAGCTCCACCAACGACTCGACCTTCTGTCGCGTCAGCCCCAGCCGCGCTTCCGGACGCCGCGCGATCACGCCCGTGTTCGAGCACGGCGCGTCCACCATCGCCGCGTCAAACGTGCCATCTACATCCATGTCGCCGTCATACGGATCGAGCAGGTGTGTGCGGATGCAGCGCAGCCCAAGCCGATCCGCGTTGGCCGCAACCTGCACCAGCCGGTCGGCCTCCACGTCACACGCCACAACTTCGCCATCGTCCGACATGCGAGCGGCGAAGCAGACCGACTTGCCACCAGGAGCCGCGCACAGATCCAGCACGCGTTCGCCAGGCATCACGGCCAACAACGCGGCGGCGGCCTGCGCGGTGCTGTCCTGCACATAAACCTCGCCGCGCTGGAAGATCTCTGACTCGATGACGGGCGTACCGGGCGTGAGAAACGCCGCATCGCCCGAACATATCGCGTCCGGCCCGAATGCGTCTCGTACACGCGACGCAAAGCGGTCCGACATCAGCCGGGCGACATTGCGTTGCAGCACGACGACCGGCACGGCCTGTGACGCCCAGGCGATCTGCGCGGCGGCCTCCCACCCAAAACGCTCACCCAGCGTTCGCAGACGCCCCGGTCGCTCACCAGCGGCTGCGGCCAGGTATTCCTCAAGGTCGGGATCGGCCGCCGGCAGCACGTCATTGCGAAACTCGCACGCGTCCGCCCAGTCAACACGCACCTGTGCTGGCGACCCAGGGCGCCACGGTTTCCGCCGTGTCTCAATCGCCCCCGTCAGCAGCCGCAAGATCGCGTTCACCATCCCGACGCTGGCCTTGCGCGCGTGCTGGTGCGCCAGGGCAACGGCCTCGTTCACGAGTGCGAAGAACGGAACGCGATCCATCCAGATGGCCTGGTAGGCCGCCAACGCCAGGATCGTGCGGATTTCCGGCTGAACTTGTCGCGGGTCGTATTGTGCGATGGAGGGCAGGACGGACTCGATGGTCAGCAGGTGCCGCACGGTACCCAGCGCGATCTCGTTGGCCAGCCCGGCCTCGCGCTGCGACATCCGCCCCTGATCACGCAGCGCCGCCAGCGTCTCGGTCACGAAACGCTGGCGCGTCAACACGCCGGCGACTGCCTGGAAGGCGGCCTCGCGACCGCTGATCGGTCCCGTGGATCGTGTATCACTCATGCCGTACCCAGTGGGACCATCAGGTCCCCGTGTTGCACGTCTCGCCCATTGGAAAAGGCGGCGAAGTCCATCAGCTTGCCGCCGGCGGGTTTCACCTCGAGCAGTCTCACGCTGCCCGCTCCAGTCTGAATGGCGCCGTCCGACCGCACTCCCCCCGACGGAGTATCGGAAATCGGCTGGCTATCCTGCTCGCCGAGCGCCGCCCGGGCAAGTTGCAGCCGCTCGCGTTTGCCGGTCCGCGAGGCGAAGACACACGTCGCCGTCGGCCACGACCACAGCCCGTTGATTCGCCGAACCACCTGCCTGGCCGGCTGCGCCCAGTCAATCTCGCAGTCGGCCTTTGAGAGCTTCGGCGCCCGCGTGGCGATCTGGGCATCCTGCGTCCGCGGTTCGAGCGTCCCCGCCACTATCGCCGGCAGTGTATCGACGATCAGCTCGGCGGCCAGTGTCGCCAGTCGATCGTGGAGTTCGTCGGCGGTTTCCGTGTCGCCGATGGGCGTCTCACGGCATCCCCAGATCGGCCCGTGGTCCCACTTCTGGTCGAGTTGGAACACGGTCACGCCGGTGGTCTGCTCGCCGTTGATGATCGCCCACTGATACGGCGCCGCACCGCGGTACTTGGGCAGAATCGAACCGTGCAGGTTGATGCAGCCACGTGGTAGACCTGCCAGAATCGCCGGACCGATGCGTTGCCCGAAGGCCGCCACGACGCCGATCTCCGCCCCGCCGAACGTCGCCGCAAAATCGAGGGCGTTTATGTCGTCGGTCTGAATGTGCGGTAGGCCAAGTCGCTCGGCGGCGGATCGCACCGGCGTGGGCACGACCTTGCGCCCGCGACCGGCCGGCCTGTCGGGCTGGCTGATGACGCGGACAACCTCGAATCCGGCACGCGCAAGCGTTTCTAGCGAACGGACTGCAAAGTCACCCGTGCCAAGAAACGCGATCTGCATGGTCGAGAACCCTTGAAGCGTACCATCCGCCAACACCGCCATCGGCCGCCCGCTGATTACACGCCCTAGACCCCGTTTCAGCAAGTGCCCGATGTAGCACGCGCCGTCTCGTCGCCGCTACAGAGGATGGCAAAGAAACAGGCCCACCACATGGCTGGGCGGGCCCAAATCAGCGAGTCTCCGTCTTTCCCTTCGTCGCTTCGTCGCTACGTGGCTTCGTTGCTATTCTCCCCTACCCCGCCGCCTTTGACCCGAACTGATCCTCCAACGCCCGCAACGTTTTGCGTGTCGCGATGCGGTCCGTCGGCCCCATGCGGTCGACAATCATCACGCCGTTGAGATGGTCCGTTTCGTGCTGCCAGATGCGGCAGAGCAGGTCACTGCCCTCGTGCTCGATGGGGTTGCCCTGGAGATCCTGCGCGACAATGCGGCAGCGTTGTGCCCGGCGGACGTTGACATTGATGCCCGGCAACGACAAGCAACCTTCCTCGGCCTCGACATTGCCCTGCATATCACGGATCGCCGGGTTGACGTAAATGCGGCCGTCATGTTCCTCGCCGGTCGGGTTCAACACGATCAGCCGTAGCGCCAGGCCAACCTGCGGCGCAGCGAGTCCGACCCCCTTGCCGGCGTACATGATTTCGAGCATGCGCTTGGCGATGGCCGCCAGTTGCTCGTCGAACTTCTCGATCGTCTCACAGCGCTTGCGCAACGCCGGGTGCGGGTAGTGTACGATCGCCAGTTTCTCAATGTCGATGTCCATGAACATTCCTGTGTCGTCGGTCAACAGATCCCACCGCCTGCGCGTCGGGGACAACCATCTGATTCTATCGGCTAAATCGTCGATGGAAACCGCCACGAACGCGCGGCCCTACGACCCCAAAACAACCGCCCCGCTGCCACAGAGCTGCGGGATTCTACCAATCAGGCACCGAGCTGGGACCCCACCGGACCGAATCCAGCAATCGCGTCCAACACGCCCTAAAACTCCGTCCCGAGCAGAAACGCCCGGGCCACGCGCTGCGACATTTGCTCGTTCCGAAAAACCAGCGGCAGCAGCAGCGACAGGTCGGTGCTGGGCGTGCGCAGATAGTCCGCCAGACGCTGGCGCCACTCGACGCCGAATGTCGACAGTTCCTCCTGCATCAGCTCGGCCCCCAGGGCCCTGGCCACGACCTCGGCGGCGATGGTCCCCGACTGCATGGCGGGGTAGAGCGCCTCGGTGCTGAAGGCAGCGACGAATCCGCCCGCGTCGCCAATCAGCAGGCAGCGCTTGCCGACGTGCGTCTCCAGATCGAGCGCGACGCCGACGGGCAACACCTCGCCGACGACGATGTCAGCGCCAAGTTCCGGCACGATGGATGCCGCCGATCTGCAAAAGCCCCGCATCTCGGCCGCCAATTCATCGGCACCGGCCCGCCCGACAACGGTCACGCGTACGGCGTTTTCGGTTCGCACGATTATTCCCAGTTGGGCCGCGCGTCCACCGCCGATCACGACATCCAGCCCGGGCGAGGCCTTGCGAGTCACGGCGACGGCGTGCACACACCATGTGTGGAAGTCGCCGGTGGTCCGCGGGCCGAGATTGGCCTGGCGCGCGAGCTGCGACCGCGGGCCGTCGGCGATCAGCAACACCTTGCCCCGCGCGGCAACGCCGCCCTCGATTAACAGCGTCGCACAAGTTTCGCTCAGGTCGAGGGCAACCGGCCTGACGCCGCTTCGGATCACGACGCCACGCTTCTGGGCCACGCGTGCGAGGCTCTGCTCAAACAGAGTGGAATCGATGAGCCAGCCGAACAGGTCTTCGTCGGCGACGCTGACGTGTTGAGCCATGTCCCACGAATGCAGGTTCAGCCCCTTGAACGGCTGGGCTTTGGCAGCCTTGGCCTGGATGCCCCACTGCTCGCAGAATGTCACGGCGGGCGGGCTAAGCCACGCGGCGCAGCGTTGTTCGCGCGGCAACTCATCCCGTTCGAGCACCGTGACGGAGAGACCCAACTCGCGGGCGCGGATCGCCGCCGCCAGCCCGGCCGCTCCGGCACCGACCACCAACACATCGCAAACGTCATCCGTCTGGCCGCTCATGGTCGTCGTCGCAACTCCGTTAAACACCTCACTTGACGCTCTTCCACAGGAAGTCCTCGGCCTCGTGGAAGCGGGCGAAGGCATCCTTTAGTGCGGCGCGCAGCGCCTCGATCTCGGCCGTCTCGTCCGCGTCCCGCTCCCCGGCCGGGGTTGCCTCTTGTAGCGCAGCCAGCCGGGCCGACACGTCATCAAGACGGGCGGCGGCCTGGGCGAACATCTGGGCAGCCTGGAAAACCTCGATCCGCTCGCGCTCGGCCTGGTCGGGCTTCATCAGCCGCCAGGGATTCAGCATGATGTCGGTCACGAGGTTCTTGAGCATGACGCTCGTTTCCTTGACGTTCGCCACGGCGCTGTCGATCGCCGGCCGATTCACGATCAGCATGCGCTTGCCCGACTCGGTGACCTCGTGGATGTTCGCCATCGAGGCGGTGGTGTGATCCATGCTGACGTGGATCTTGGCGATCAGCGACGACGGATCGTCGCGTTCAAACTCGGCCAACAGGGCCGGCAGCATCTGTTCGTCGATGGTGCGTGTCGCGCCGGCGACGTGTTCCAGCGTCTCCTGCACCTGTGGCCGCGCGTCGGTCAGCATCCCGTGCATCGTCACGAGGCTCTCATCCACTCGGTCGAGCATCAGGTGCACCTTCGCGAGCAGGCTTGCGCGCGTGTCGGTGTCGCTTTCCGCCCGCAGCGCCGCCGTCAACTCGTTGATGTTGCCGAGAATCGAGTGCAGCTTGTTCATCAGCGCGTCGCTGTCCTTTGCGTTGAGTTCGCCGCTCAGCTCGGCCGTCAGCACATTGATATCGTCGAGGCTGGCCATGATCTTCTGCATAACAGTGCCCTCGGCGTCGGCGTCGAGCATGTGTTCAAGCTGATCGAAGAGCCCGCCCTCGCCCAACATGCGATCCGACAAATCGCCGATCGCCGCCTGCAAGCTCTGCGGACGCTCGCCCAAGACGAACTTGTCCGACTTCAGCTCACCCGCGGCCGGCGATCCGACGTCGATGATCACGAGCGTCGCCGTGCCGCCCAGCATCGCCTCGCTGGTGGAGATGCGGCAGTCGGTGTAGAGCGGGACTATCACATCGACGTCGGCACGCACGACAATGACGGGGAGCTGCGCCTCACCCGCTTGGTCGCCCGGCTCGATCTTGACGTACGTCACCGCGCCGACGTCCACGGCACCGCGCAGCAGCACTACACTGCCGGGCTTGAGCGGCGCCATCCCCGTTTGCAGCGGGAAACGCACCTCGATCGAACGCCGCTCACCTCCTCCGAGCGCTGCATCCGACAGGTAAAAGAACGACACGAGAAACAGCGCGAAGAGGGCAATGACCGTCAGCCCCAACACGAAGTCCTGGCTACGCCCTTTCATCGGCCCGTACCTCATCCCTGGATCGAACGCCGGGGGAAGTTGACCACCCTCACAACCCGGCGCATGCTCATTGTAGAATCACGGCACGACGACACGAGTTGTACCCGACCGCACGCGGTTACGCCAACACCGCGTGTCCATCATAGTGGCAATACGACTCGACCGGCCGCCCCCCGATCGACCACTCCGGCAGGCGCACCTCAGTCATTGCGTGGTGCGTGCCAAGGACATCATACGTTCATCAGCGCCCTGGCAGCCGCCGCCACGCCCCACGCCGCGAAATACGCCAGCGTCGTCATCCCCACGAACGATATGACCGGATAAATCCACGAGCCCATCTCTCTGCCCATGACGGCGAGCGTGGCGCCGCATTGGGCGCACAACGCGAAGAAGACCATGATCGATAACGCCACGGGCAGCGTGAACAGCGGTCGGTCGGTGTGATCGACACGCGCCGCGCGCAGAGCCGCGCGCAGCGATTCCGTTTCGGCGTCATCCTCGAGGTGGAACAACGTGCCAAGCGTGGCGACGACAACCTCGCGTGCCGGGAACGATGCGATAACTGCCACGCCGATCTTCCAGTCCCAGCCGATCGGCGCGATGACGGGTTCGATCGAGCGTCCCATGTGCCCGAGATAGCTGTCGCGCAGATAGGCGGACGCCAACTCGTGCTCGCGTGTCGCGTCGTCCCATCCGCCGGCCTGGATCTGCTGCTCAACCGCACTGCGTGTGCTTTCGCTGCGTGGGAAGTACGCCAATGCCCACACGATCATGTTCACAACCAGAATCACCGTCCCCGCCCGCACGATGAAGCTCTTCCCGGCCTGGTAAACGCGCTGATAAACGACACGCGGCTGCGGCCACTTGTAGCTCGGCAGTTCGAGGACGAAACCCGCCGCCGGCCCCGCCAGCAGCGTCCGCCGCAACAGCCACGCCACCGGTATCGAAACCACAATGCCGATGCTGTACATCGCCAGCATGACCAGCGGCTGCACGCCGATCCACCCGCCCAACAGCTTCGTCGCCGGCACAAACGTCGCGATCATCACCGCGTACACCGGCAGGCGCGCCGAGCAGCTCATAAACGGGGCCAGCATGATCGTGAGAAATCTCTCGCGCCGATCGGCAATCGCCCGCGTGCCCATGATCGCCGGCACCGCGCAGGCGAACGCGGATAGCAGCGGAATAAACGCCCGCCCGCTCAGCCCAATTGTCCGCATCACGCGGTCCATCATCGACGCTGCCCGCGCCAGATAGCCGCAGTCCTCGAGAATCGCGATCGCCGCGAACAGGATCAGAATCTGCGGCAGGAAAACGAGCACTCCGCCGACGCCGGCGATGACGCCATCCACGATCAGGCTGCTCAACACGCCCTCCGGCAGCCAGCCGGCGACAAGACGACCCAGCGCCCCGAACGCCCCATCGACCAAGTCCATCAGCGGCCCGGCTCCGGAAAACAGCGACCAGAACACGCCGTACAGCACCAATATCAGCGCGACCATCCCGCCAACCGGGTGTGTCAGAATGCTGTCGATGCGGTCCGACCACGTCTCGATCGGCCGATCCGGCCGCATGATGACCCCGCCCACCACGTCATTCACCCACGCATAGCGCGCCTGTACCTCGATCAGCGGACCGTCGATACCGGCTTTCCTGAGTTTCTCGCGGCACTGTTCAAGATGTTCCAGCGAACCGCCGCACCGTTGATATGTCGCCTCGGCGTGGCCACCCTTGTACAGCAGCAGTCGCACGGCCTGCGTCGGCGCACAGGCACACGTCTCGCAAGTCACTAGTCGCTCGGCTTCATGCACGAGCGCCGGTGGCAGCTTCACCCCGTTGGCGGACGCCGGTCGCTCCAGAACCGCCTCCACCGCCGCGATCAGAGGCTTCACCGTGCTGGGCTTCGTCGCCACCACCGGAACCACCGGCACCCCCAGCCGCTGCGATAACCGCGCCGCATTAATCGAAAGCCCCCTGCTTTCCGCCACATCCACCATGTTCAGCGCAATCACCATCGGCAGCCGGTACTCAAGCACCTGGCTGACGAGATACAGATTGCGGGTGAGGTTCGAGGCATCGACGATCGCGATGATGGCGTCGGGCTTGGGGGCAACTTCGCCATGACCGCACAGCGTGTCGGTCACGATGGCCTCATCGGGCGAGGCCGCCGCCAGGCTGTACGTCCCCGGCAGGTCGTACAACTCCATCGGCCGCGTCGCTTCGCGCACGAATCCGTGCGCGATTGAGACGGTCACACCCGGATAGTTGGCAACGTGATGCCGAAACCCCGTCAGCGCGTTGTACAGCGTGGTCTTGCCGGTGTTGGGATTCCCGACGAGGGCTACGCGCGGCGGTCGCCCCGCGATTGCCGGCCCTTCGCCGGACTGCGTGTGCGTATCAATCCCCACGCCAGGATTGCTCATGTGGCAAACTTCGCCCCATGCGGCCCTAAGCCACCGCGCGGCGCCGCGCCTCGATTTCGGTAATCGTCCCTGGAACTATGCTCGCAACGTGCGTCGAACGGCTATAGATCCACGACGTCGATCAGGTCGGCATCGCTGGCCCGCACCGCCAACTCACAGTCACCAACGCGGATCTGGAGCGGATCACCCAGCGGCGCCCGGCGCAGCACACGCACTTCCGCGCCCGTGATCAGTCCCATCTCCATCAGCCGGCAACTCATGCCCCCGTGCCGCACGCCTGTGATTCGAACGCAACGCCTGTTGGGAACGCTGGCTAACGACATTCGTCAGGACTCCGCTAAAACGACCGTCCGATACGCCTGTGGAGCATGTGTTTTATTAGTAAAGCAACTGAAGTATGACATAAGCATAATCGGCTGTCAATGGCGCCTGGCTCAATATCCAAACAGGTTTATCAGGCTTTTTCGTCGCTTTCCGCAATCCCCACCTGCCCGTTAACGCTCCCTGTCGCCACACGCACCACAGAACCCTGCCGATCTCCGACTAGCCGCTCCAGAATCCAGCGCGTACGCGTCAGCCGGTCCAGAAACCGCATGTCGTGGCTCACGAGCAGCAGCGCGCTCGGACACGTTTCCAGTGCCACCTCCAGACACTCGATCGACGGCAGATCCAAATGGTTCGTCGGCTCGTCCATGATGATGAGGTGCGGCGTGCGGGCCATCCCCAGCGCCAGCATAACCTTGCGGACCTCGCCGGGACTTGGCTCCTTGGTGTCCATGACCCGCGCCGGGTCGGAGCCGAGCCGGCTGACCGTCGAAATGATGTCGCCGTACTCGCGGCGTGAGAGGCTGCCGAGTTGGCGCATCGCCTCCCGACCCTCGGCACGCTCGATCTCCTGCGCCAGGTAGACGACCTTCTCGTCAGGAAACGTAAGCGCGGCGCGGATATGACGCACCAGCGTGCTCTTGCCGCCGCCGTTCGGGCCGATCAGCGCTATACGATCACTCGGCTCGATGGCCAGGTCGGGGAACTCCAGCACTCGGTCGTCGCCCATACCCAACGTACCGCTCGGCAGACGCAGCAGAAAGTCGCGCCGCGCCTGTTCGCCGCCGATCGCGATGCCCATGCGTTGCTCGCGTTTGGTATGAATGCCGGCGAGCCGGTCGCGAGCCTGCTGCACGCGGCCGCCCATCTGGTTGAGCACGCGGCCGGCCTGCCCATCCTTGCCGGTCACGCGCGCCTGGTTGATCTTGAAGCGCGCATCGTGGTCCTTCAGCGCCAGGCCACGCTTTGAACGCTTCTTGTTCGCCTGGTCGGCGGCTTGGCGGCGTTTGGCCTGTTCGCGTTTGAGGCGCGTGACTTCGCGGCGGGCACGATCGCGCGCATCACGGGCGGCGGTCTGTTCGGCCTGCCCCTGCTGATGTGCCTGCGTGTATCCACCCGGACGCATCGTCGCCCCCGGCGGCTCGATCATCAGGCAGTGCCGGCACAGTGAATCGAGCAATTCGCGATCGTGGCTCACCAACAGACCGATCCCGCGAAACGCGGTCAACGCCTTCGAAAGCTGCTGCCGCGCATCGGCGTCAATGTGATTCGTGGGCTCGTCGATCGCGAGCACCGCCGGCTGCTGCCACAGCGCGACCGCGATCTGGGCACGCTTGCGCTCACCGTGACTGAGCGTCTCCCAACGCTTTGGCCAGTCGGCGTCGATGCTCAGTTGCCCATGCAACATGCAGGCCGCATGGTCGTCCGCCCGCGCGAACATCTCGAAGTCCGCCGGCGGATCATCCGTCCGCTGCTGGCAATACACCACGCGGTCCGGCGAGATCAAACGCCCCCTCGCCGCCGCCAGTTCGCCGCACACCAGCCGCAGCAGCGTCGTCTTGCCCGACCCGTTGGCGCCAATGATCCCGGTCCAGCCACGCGGGAAACGCACGCACAGCCCCTCAAACACCGGCGCCGTCGATGTGTCGTACAGAAACGTGATGTCGATCAGTTCGAGCAAGCCCTTGGGCATCGCTGGCAACTCCAGTCCCGGCCAGGGGACGCAATGGACCATCGCGGACGAACTCGCCCGTGGCCTGCCGAAGTCTGCGATAAGCGTTGGAAACGAAACTGACGGCCACGAGCACTCGCGGAGTGACAGAGCGCTGCCTCGGGCTCAGTCCATCACAGACTCGCCAGCCAACCGCCCCAATCAGAGGCGCAGATTAGCTGAATCGCCCGATAGCCACGTTCTGTCTTATCTAACGAGTCATCATTCCCGCCTGGCCGCCTTCTCTGAAGGGACGCGGTATTCTCGAATCCGGTTGAATTGTAACACGCGACGATGCGATCTCAAGGACTTTGCGAGGTGCCATGCCCAAGCGTCGGCGCGGGCATGCCGCGTGCCACGTAGCGGCCGAAGTCTCGTCGGCCGTCTTCGTCGTTGTAGTGTCGGCCCCCTGCGGCCAACGCATAATCCCGAGGCAGCCACCACGGTAGTGCCACATCGCAAGGTGCCGGATGTCATGGGCAGATCGATGGATCTGCCAGTGCCACCCGCTACATCCCCGCCCGCCGGTCAGGTACAATGCCCTAACCAAAGCGCAGACCCCGTGTCTTGCGCAACGCCGGACATAGTCGCGTCAGACCACAATCGCGGGAGGAGTCGCTTCATGAACGTTCGGGCAATTCTGTGCGTATTCGCGGGTTCTCTGCTGCTAACAGGCTGCGCGTCAAACGCCATCACTGGCGATGAGAACCGCCACGAGCAGGTTTACTACGGCGAACTGGGCATCACCGGCGAGGACCACGAGGTCGAGGTGCTGCGCGGCTCGGACCTGCGAAAACTCTCCATCATGGGCGAAGGCAACCACGTCTACATCCAGGACGGCGCCCTCGTCGCCAAGATCGAAATCGTCGGCGAGGACAACGAGGTCAGTTGCCCAGCCGACCTCGGCTTCGAGTTCACGGAGATCGGCGAGGACAATCATGTAACCCGCCGCTAGCCGGCCCGCCAGATGATGATGAAAGCGGCGGCCAGGGCTATGACGCTGAGGATTGCGCCGGCGATGATCTGGCGGCGCCGGCGCTGCTGGCGATGACGTCGCCAACTCGCGGCCAGCGCCACTAGCTGCGCGTCACGATCGGTGGGCGCCTCGACGAAATCAATCTGCACGTCGGCATCGAACCACGCCTCGACGTCGATCAGGCCGCCCCAGACGCCATCGAGCATCACACTCCACGTGGGAATGATAACCCGGCGAATCTCGCCGTCTTGTATGGCGCGTTCGACGTCGTCCAAGTCGTGCGGATCGTACCAGCGCACGTCCCTGATGCGGTGCGCAGCCAGGAACTCGCGAACCGCGCTCTCGCCCGCCGAGCGATTGCCAATAACCGCGACTGTCTGTTGTCCCGTCTCGGCGTTCATCACACTCCGCCAAACGAAAGCCACACATTGAGCGTCAGCAACAGCAATCCGAGAATCCCGAATACGCCGGCGTACGGGAAAATGCTCGCCCCCACCAGCCACGGCGGCCCCGTGTAACGCACGAACGGCCGCGCCCCCATCAGCACGAGAATCCCGCCCGCGTGCAGACCCAGCGAAAGCCACAGTGTCCCCGTGCACCAGAACGCCAGGCAGAACAATGTCCCCAACGCCAGATGACCGCCGAACGTCCAGTAGCGTTTCACGCGACGAACATAGTGTGCGCCGGCGAAGACGACGATGCCGATTGGCAACGCAACGGCTGGCGGAAATGACTCGAGCAATCCCGCCAGCAGCATGGCGCGGAAGAGTAGCTCCTCGACACCCGCCGCCAGAACCGCCGTCAGCGGTACCCCGGCGAGTCGCTGCACAAGCCGCGACGCCCGATGCCGCACGCTGAACTCGACGTTGCCCGACAGCATCCACGCCAGGTAGAGCAATACGAGATACAGAGTCGCGGCCGCGGCGCCGAACAGCCCGTCATGCCGCGCCGACGCGAGCGGCACGAAGCCGGCGTAGTACGCCAGCGGCGATTGCCCGCGCAGCAGCGGGTACGCCAACAGAACCGCCGCGAAGGCCGCGTTCGTCAGCGCCCGATTCAGGCCACGCTGCGCGCGCGGTAGATCATCCGTGCTGATCCGCCAGCGAAACGGCAGTCCAGCCCGCCATAACAGAACCGTCTGGCTCAGCCACATCAAAACGGGCACGGCGGCGATCAACCCAAGGGCGAGCATAGTGTCAGACCACCCCCTTCACTTCGTCGCTGGCCGCCTCCTGCCCGCACGCGCATCCACCACACCGCCTCGAATAACGCTCATCGCCCGCACACACACGCGTCCAGCGCTTGTCACCCCACAGAAACCAAAGCTCGGGCGCCGCTTTCAGGAACTCGGCGAACCCGTCGGCAAACCACTGCATGCAGCGTTGCACCGCGGCGCGGCGCTCCTGACGCCCGTGTGACGCGTGGCGCGACTCGAACGGCCCGCGAACACGCCAGCGTTGGCGCATGCCACCGGCCTCGGCGACGAGCAGGTACACCGGCGTCTTCGCTCGCTGCGCGAGCAATGCCGCCCCACCAGGAAGGTAGATCTCGCGATCAAGGAACTGCACGGCCGTGCCTTCGCCGGACTTGCGCGGCAAGTCGGGTGTGATGAACAGAGCGCGGCCGGCACGCAGCGCGGTCGCCATGTGTCCCAGTCGCCCCATCGTCCCGCCGACCTCGGCCGGCTCTGAAATCCAATCGACGCCGCTGGCCTGATACCAGCGCTGCTTCGCGGTCCGCCGCCGCCTGTCCTTGGAATAACGCAGATAGACCGTCAGCGGCACGTCCCGATTCAGCAGGGCCAGCCCGAGCAGATAATTCGCGATATGCGGCCCGACGAGAATCGCGCCGCGCCGGCCGGCGAGTGCGCCGCGCAGCAGGTCGAATGAAGCGTCGAGTTCTATACGCTCGGCGGCGATGTCCAGCAACTCCGCCCTGCCCTCGGCACCGCGCGACGCACAGCGCAGCGCGTGCAGCGCGCCGGCGTAGTGCTCGCCAACACGTTTGAAGTACGCGTCACACCGGTCGCGCGAGCCGACGCCCAACGCTCCCATGTTGCCGGCAACGTTCCGCGCGACCACTGGCATGCGCTTGCCGGCCAAGGCAATGAACCCGCCGATGCGTTCAATCATCCCGCGTGACAAGCGCGGCGTGAGCGCCAGGCCCACGTCCGTGGCCCGAGTGGTGATCCACTTTCGCAACTCTCGCCGCAACTTCGCGCTCCGGGAGCATCATAAGGTGATCATCCAAAGACCGCCGAACGGCCGGGACTCTCAGTGGACTTTATGAGACAACAGAGTGCAGCGAAAGGCCACATCGACGTGCTTGAGAACCCCTCACGCGGCCAACGGAAGCAACACGGGCAGACCTGCCGGTGGCAGACCTGCCCATGGCGCCCATCTTGTGCGAATGCCACGCCGATAAGCGTGCTTACGGCTGTGTCGGGTCGGGGACGATCAAGCGGCCAGGCGCAACGGACTGCGGGTCGGCCGGAGTCGCGCCCTGCTGACTGATGTACGCGAAGATGTAGTAGACACCCGGGTTGAGTTGCGGCACCTGCCAGTTGTAAATGTCGAGCACCCCATCGCCCTGAGCTTCGCGGTCGGTCAGGATCTCGCGCACAATCGTCGCGCTCGCGGGGTCCTCGTCGTTGCAGACCCGCAACGTGATCTTGGCCTCGTTCGTCGGATCATCGTCACGCCACGAGATCGACAGGCTATTGCCCGCCGTTATATCCTGTTCCGCCGCCGGCGTGAGCAATGCTATCAGCGGGGCGCCGACAGCGCCGCCAAACGACACGACCCGTCGCCGGTCTGAGTCGTAGGTCATTCCGACGTTCTGCCGACTGGCGAGGATTCCGCTCATCTCGCCGTCTGTCCACTGTGTCCCATCCCACAGCCACGTGTCCTTCCGCGTAACAGCGCCGTCGTTTCCGGCGAATACCGCCACCTGACTGTGCAGACCATCGTACACCATCGCATGACTGTGCCGATTGCCGGGGCTGGTCTCCTCGTCGTCTTCGGGTTCCACTGCGGCCGGCGTAACGTCCGACCAGTTGGTGCCGTCCCATTCCCACACGTCACCCGCCGTGCCCGCTGGCGTCGTTCCGCCAAAAAGGACCAGAACGTCTCGCGAGGAATCGTAGGCCATGCCGTGTGCATGCCGCTGGCTGGGAGAGTTCGCCGGCGACTTCAGTGTCCAGTCCGTTCCATTCCACGTCCATGTTTGCTGGCTCAGACCGCCGGCATCCTGACCGCCGAACAGTACGACCTCTTCGCGCTCGGCGTCATACGTCATGGCGTGTCCGCTGCGCGCGGAAGGCGCGTTGGCGGGCGCGAGCCGTGTCCACGTTGTGCCATCCCACTCCCAAGTTTCGCCGTTCGGCACACCTCCCACGAAACCACCGAAAAGCACGAGTTTCCCGCGGTCGCTGTCATAGGCAACGGCGTGAGCATAGCGGGCGTCCGGCCCAGCCACTCCAAGGTTGGCCCAATTGTCGCCATCCCAGGTCCACGTATCGCCGTACGCAGTTCCCGCCACATCGCGGCCGCCGAAGAGGACAACCCGATCGTTAGCAGTGTCGTAGGCGAGCGTCGCGTCGCGTCGCGCCGGCGGCGGTGGGTCATCGGACTCAACCAGCGACCACTTGCCCGACGCGCGTTCCCACGTCTGCCCACTGACCTCGCGCGCGACCCCGCGCCGCACGTAGATCAGAGCTTCACCCGCCACGGTCGTCGCCGCCGACGAGCCCGAGCTGACGCTGACAATCGGAGTGTAGATGCCGTCATCGACCGCCACGCCCCGATAGTCGTTGCCATCCCACTCGTGCACGGCCGTTTCGGTGTCGGCTTCGATCAGACGCTGAAGCACGACCGTGGTCTCGTTACCGTTGGCGTGGTTGTCGTCGGTGTCTATGCGCAGATCGACCAGCGTGTCGCTGCTCTTGTTGACGCCGTACTCGATTTCCAGCGGGTCCCCGGCCGTCAGAAACTCGATATCATCCTCGGGCGAGATAATGCCGACCGCAACTTCCTCTTCCTCCTCTTCTTCCTCCTCGGCGACCTCGATCGTGCCCGTGGCATCAACTGTCAGCACCGAGTTGATCGTGTCATCGATCAACGCGAAAACATAGTAGACGCCGGGATCGGCAGCATTGTCGTCAAGATCTGTGCCATCCCACTCGAAGGTTTCGTCGGCGGATTCCACGGCCAGAGTGCTTTCGTAAATGTAAACCTCGTTGCCAGACGCATGATTCAGATCGAGATCAACACCGATTTTGGCGGTGGTATCCTCTTTCCCGCTGCCATCCTCACCTGTCTCGTCCGGATCAAACGCCGTCCACGCAATTTCCACCAGCCCCCCCGACTCCAACGTGACGGCCTTGCTGGGCGCGGTGAACTCAAACTCCGGAATGCCGTCAATCGTGATTTCGCCGCTGGCGTCCGACTCGGCCTTGACAACGCCGTCGACGAGCACCTGGGCCCGCACGATATAGACGCCGCCGGAGAATTCGGCGGTGTCCCAGGTTAACGACCCATCGCTACGTCCCGAGTTGAGCGGGATGTTTGTCTCAAGGTCGGTGTTCTCTCGATCACCCGTGTGTCGCACCAGGACGCTGAGCGTCGCCGACGCGTCCGCGTCCACATACGCGTGCCACGTGATCCCGATCAGCGTCCCGCTGGGCACGACTCGACTGCCTAGCGGCGCGTCGAAGGCGACGGAGTACGTGTCATCCCCGCTGTCACCACCGTCCACCGGCGGGAACAACATCGTGCAGCTCAGGGCCATTGCGGCCAGCACCACGACCCAGAGTGTCAGATAACGACCACGTGCCATGACGTACCCCAAGATGGTTACAGACGGCCAGCCATGCCCGGCGCCGCTGCACAACCTTATCGGCACCAGGCGAAGCCCGCATTGACGCTAGGGGCGGCCTTCGCGCCCGCGTGCGGCCATTATTGGCGACCCCCATGGCCCGTCAAGGAGGGATGGAGACCACACGTCCGGAACCGGTCCCAACGACACTATCATCCACTCCATCTGGTGCGATTCAGCCAATCGGGTAACATTCCACCCGTTGCCCGACCCGATAAACTTTCTGGTGCCAAGGGGTCACCCATTCCGGCGGCCAGAAACGCCGCTTGGTATGTCGGCGAAGAAGAGAGGATCGACCGAATGCACAATCGACGCCCACTGCGCTGGAGCATCACGCTCGCGGCGGCCGTAACCATTGTCGGTTTCATGGGTTGTGTTAACTCAGACTTCCTTATCAACAACACCACCGACATCTCGGGCGACCTGACCATCGTCGTCAATAATGACACGCCCTACATCGCGACGTTCTCGTTGGGCACCTGGAACGATCTTGATCGCTCCAACCCGCGCGAGGTGAACCTGGAACAGATTCGCATGAGCGCCGGCATCACGGGGGACATCACGCTGAGCTGTGCGCGTAACATGGCGATCGGCACCCAGGACTTCGTCGACTGGGTGAATGCTTCTCAGGAACCCGACGCCACCGACTTTGAGGAAGTGCTGCTGCACGCGCAAGTTTATTTCTCGGACGCTGACTCGGACACGGACGAGGTGGACGCTCCGACCGTGGGAACGGCGGAGGGGATCGAACTGCTGGTCGGCGTCCACTATAGCTGCGACGACCTGATCGTCTTCACGCTCGTCGAGGATCCCGCCGCGACGGGTGGATTCCGCATCGACTACGCCGTCATCAAGGACGAGGACAAGGACGCGGAATAGCCGGGGCGACTGCAACACACCCAATCCTGGCCATCAAGTGACAACTGATTCGACCACGCCCGGCACGCCGGTCGCTGGCCATTTCCCCGCTCGCGCAGTAACTTGGCCCACTGATCGACAAGTCCACCCGTTTAGACCGAGGGTCCACATGAGCGCGCGTGCCATCGCAAGCAAGGTCGCCGAGAACATGAAAAAGGCCTCGTGGATCCGCGAGATGTTCGAGAAGGGTCTGCGGCTGAAGGCCGAGTTCGGCGAAAAAAACGTACAGGATTTCTCGCTTGGCAACCCGAACGCCGACCCGCCACCGGCCTTCTACCAGGCCCTGGCCGCCGTCGCCGCCGAGCGCGTGCCAGCGCAACATCGCTATATGCCCAACGCCGGATTCCCGGAGGCGCGCGCCGCTGTCGCGAAGTTCCTGACCGAGTCATACGGGCTGGAATTCGACGCGGCGGGCATGGTCCTTTCAACCGGAGCGGCCGGCGCCACCAACGTCGTGATGCATGCCATTCTCGACCCGGGCGACGAGGTCATCGTGCTCGCGCCATTCTTCCCCGAATACCGCTTCTACATCGAGCAGGCCCAGGGACAGATGGTGCTGGCTGATACACGGCCGAATTGCCAACTCGACGTCGCCGCGATCGAAACCGCCTTGACCGACCGCACTCGGGCGCTGCTGCTCAACACGCCAAACAACCCGACGGGCGCGGTCTACAGCGACGTGGACCTCAAGGCCCTTGGCGAGATGCTGGCATGCCACGACAACGATGATCAGCCGCTGTACCTGATCTGCGACGACGTGTATCGGCGGGTCGTATATGACATGGATCGCTGCCCGGTGCCGGCCAGCCGTTACGCACGCTCGATCGTCGTGTCGAGCTATTCGAAGGACTTCAGCGTCGCTGGCGAACGGCTCGGATACATCGCCCTGCCGAAGCGCACGCCCCTGCGCGAGCCACTCATCGGTGCGATGACCATGCTGAACCGCACACTCGGCTTCGTGAACGCGCCGGCTCTGATGCAGAGGATCATCGCACGCTGCCCGGACGCCTTGTGCGACGTCGAGTTCTACCATCAGAATCGCGACCTGCTGTGCAATGCACTGCGTGAATACGGGTACGAGTTGCCCATGCCGGGCGGAGCGCTGTACGCGTTTCCGAAAACGCCGATCGAGGACGATGTCGCGTTCGTTGACGTGCTCATGAAACACAAGGTACTGGCCGTGCCGGGGCGCGGCTTCGGACGTGCCGGCCACATGCGCGTCAGCTATTGCGTCGATCGCGAGACAATCGAACGCGGCCTGCCAGGATTCAAGGCGGCGATAGAAGAAGCACGTTAGTAGCGGCCACCCCCCGTGGCGGCCGTGGCGTGTTTACAACGCCCCCGCGGCAGCGTCGCACAGTTCGCTAGCGGCCACCGCAATCGGAGTTGGAATGGAGCTCGACGGCGTATTCATCGACATGTACGGGACATTGACCACGGGCGATCGCGCCGCCGTCGAGGAGGTTTGCGCGTCCATCGTCGCCGACTTGGCGTTGCCGCTCGACGCGCGCGAGTTCAGCATCCGCTGGGGCGACCAGTTCTTCGCCACGCTCGACACCTTCACCACACCCGACAACTTCCTGACGCTCTTTGATGCCGAGGTCAAGTCACTCGAGGACACGTTAGCGGCCCATGACCGACAGGCCGACGCCCAGTCGTACGTGCGCCAGTTGACCGACTACTGGCGAAACCCGCCGCTCCAGCCGGACACCCGGCAGTTCCTCGCCGAGTTCCCCTACCCGGTGTGCATCGTATCAAACGCCGACCGGGTAGATCTGGAGGTGGCGCTCGAACGGCTGGCACTCACCGTCGACGATGTCGTCACTTCGGATGACGTACGCTCGTACAAGCCACAGACGCCGATCTTCGACGCTGCCCTGGAAAAGACCGGCTGGCGCCGATCGCACGTTATTCACGTCGGAGATTCGCTGCACGCCGACGTGGACGGAGCACACCGCGCCGGGCTGCGCAGTGGCTGGGTCAACCGCGCGCATCGCATCCACGACATCGGGACAAGCGAGCCGGATCACGAGTTCGAGACGCTGCTCGACCTGGTCAAGCTGGTCCGCAACTCACAGCCGGTCCAATAGCGCCGAACGTGCCCGCCCGCGCTGCGCAACAACTTCCTCGTACAGCTCCGTCAATTCGCGCGCGTGGCGCGCCATGGAGTATTCGCGCCGAAAGTCGACGGCAGCCGCACGGCAGGCAGAGCCAATCTCCGGTCGCAGGCAGCGTGCCAAGGCGCTTGCCAGTGCCGCGATATCACGCGGTGAATCCACCACGACACCATGCACATCGGGCCGCATGACCTCGGCCGCGCCGTTCAGCCGCGTCGTGACCACCGGCAGGCCGCAGCACAGTGCCTCCAGCACGACCCGGCTGCACGGGTCATACCAAGTGGGATGCGCGAGAACATCCGCCGCCGCGAACCACGCCACGCTCTCGTTCGTGGCACCGATGAAACTGACGTCCTCGGCTATACCAAGGCGCCGCCCCAGACGCGCGTATGTCGAACTCGAACCGCGGCCGGCAACCACGAGCATCGGCCGCTCACCAGGCGCGTCGGCGTATGCCCCGATCCGCGAAAACGCCGGCAGCAGTTCACGCAGTCCCTTGAGCTTGAAGTTGTGCGCCGCGAACAGCACCACTGGCCGGTCTGGAGCAACGCCGATGTTCTCGCGCAGCCGTTGCCGAGCCGCCTGGGTATCCGCATCAGACAACGGCACGGTCGAGACGGCGTTAAACACAACGCGGACCTGCGCCTCTGGCATCGCGTATTGCTCGATCACCTGCCGCCGCACGTACTCCGAAAGCGATGCCACGTACGGCCGCCGATCGCCGCTCAGCAACTCCCGTTCGACCAGAGCGAGAAACCGCTGGCGCAGGTTCAGGCGGTGATCGATACGTTTGATCACACGACGCAACAGCGAGCTTTCAAGTGCGATGTTACGCCGAACGGTCTCGACGTACGTCCCGCCACGCGGCTGATAGATGTCGGCCGAAAGGCACGGCGTGACCGCGTGGATGATGTCGAATTGCCCACGGAGGCAGTATTCACCGGCTGCACGCACAAAGCTGATCGCACGCGCCACCCGCGTCCCGCCGGCATGCACAGCGTGCAATTGCACGCTGTCCAGGCTGTGCCCCTCCGTATCCGCCGCCCGCGCGACCAGCGTGACCTCGTGCCCAAACCCGGCCAGCGCCTGGGCCATCTCCACGGTCGAGGTCTCCGCCCCGCCGCGCGACAGGTCAATCGTCTCTTGTACGATCGCGACCTTCATCAGGCCCGGCCTTTCCGGATCTCCCGGCGGTGAATGCGCTGGCTGCGACGCGCGACGCGCCGGGCATACCAACGTGCGCGCGGCGAACCGTGTTGCAGCCCTAGATATGCCAGCAGGCAACGCATGCGATCCGTCCGCGTGGCTCCGATGCGACACGCCGAATAATCGAGTTGCGACAGGTCCTTCAGTATCCAGCGCATGCGGCGCAAACGCGGCCGTAGCGTGCGTGCCAGGTCGATGAGCCAGAACGAGGGTGGACATTCGCCGCTCGGGTCCATCTCGGCGAAAATGTGACAGAGATACAGATCACGGTGACACAAGCCGGTCTGGTGAAATGCCGAAACAAAACGCCCGATCCGGGCGGCGATGTCGTGCCGCGGGATCCCATGCGTCACTGGTGCGTTGTCGGCGACATAACGTTGCCACACGCGATCGAACGCGTCACCCGGTACCGCAGCCAACAGCACGGCGCTACGCCGCTCCAGCCACCCGCACATTTGCTCAACCACGCCGACCGCCGCCGGTACCGGAAAATACGCCTCACTCAAACGGACTGACTGCTCGTACTCCCACCAGGCGCGGCTGTGATTGCAATACTGGCGGAAGAACCGATCAAGCTGCTCGCGCAGTGGCGTGTGCTGGTATCGTTTGACATAAACCACCGGCGTTTCACCAGGTTCAGCCGGTTCCCAACGCCAGCGCTCGCGTCCCCCCAGCCCCGGCTTAGTCAGCGCTGTCCATGTGCCGTCATGTTGATCGGGTGAAAAACTGGGCGACAGCAGCGGTGACAGGTCGGGTAGATTCGCGGCGCGCAGATGCTGACGCCAATCATCAGCCGCAACCTGTCTGACGGACATGTCTAGCCCTGCCCTTTTGCGTCAGGCGTAGCGCGAGCACGCATCTCGGACGCCAGCAGACGCGTCCAACGCTCGAAACGCGCGTTCATGCGGATGCGCTGCGCCTCGTGCCGGTGCCACGGCTGCCCGAGCCGATCCATCTCGTGAATCTGCGTCTTGGCGTCGGCGGAGAGCGCGGACATGTTGAAGTAACGCCGCATGAAACGCACCCTGTCGGTCCGCCGAGTAAACGGGATCGCCGAGACGGCGAGCTTGGCGAGATCGTGCAGCCACCAGTGGCCCCCCTGACCGAACCGCTCGATGCGTTTCGGCGGTTCGGCGTCGAGCAGCGCAAACTCGGGGGCCCCCGTCACGCTGAAACGCACCAGCAGGTTTCGCCAGAAGAGTCGGCCGTGCGCGAAACCCTTGCCGTGCATGGCGGAAACCAGATCGGCCAGTTCGTACGTCATGGCGCGGCGCTGGGCGAAGGTCAGTTGACGCTCCCCGACCTTGACCTCCTGGCCGAAAGTGGTCAGATTCGGCGCGCCTGGTACTTCCTCCGTAATCAGGAAGCAAGCCGCGACAAAGTGCCCGACGCGCCGCCAGCCGTGCGCGACCGGGCGCACCGCCGGTATGCCGAGGTTGCGCATGACGTTCAGCGCGCGGGCCTCGGCCTTGCCGCGATGTGTCCCGAAAAACGTCCCACGCAGCATTCCGCGAAAACGCTTATGCCACGTTGGATACAGGTAGCGTTTGACGTAGAAACCCACGCCGCCGTCGGCCGCGGGAACGTAAACCGAATCGGTCGTGCGGCTCCAGGCGACGATGAGTCCGTCCTGGTGCGAGAGGACGCTTTCGACGCGGTCGAGCCCGGCGGCGCGCAGACGGTCGCGGTAAACAGGTTCCATCCGCATGTAATCGGTGTGCATCATGAGCCGCTTCCGTTGGTCGCCGCCACCGCTGTACTCCCTGCCGGCGCGCGACGCGCCGCCAACAACCGTTCCACCGCCGCCAGCACCATCTCTGTCGTCACCAGACGCATGCAACGCAGGTCAACCGGGCACCTCTTCAACTGGCACGGCCCGCACTCGACCTGGGCCTGTAGCTTGATCTCGCCGGCCCAGTCCGTATCGGTCCACTCCTGGTTGGTCGGGCCGAAGATCGTCACCGTCGGCACGTCAAACGCGTTGGCATACGACCTAGGCCCCGTGTCATTACACACAACCACCGCCGCGTCACGCACCACGACCTTCAACGAACCCAGTGTCGTGCCAGGATCGTCGCAAACCACTACGCTATCGCGGCAACGCTCGGCGATGACCCGCATCAGCGGAACCTCGCGCGGAGCGCCGACGATCACCGGTCGCAAGTCGTGCCGCCTCGTCAACTCGTCGCAGACCTCGGCAAAGCGTTCAGGAAACCAGCACTTGGCCGCGCCGAACGCCGCGCCCGGGTTCACGACCGCATAGCGCCCGGGTGTCAGCTCGTAATGCCGCATCAATTCGGCGCCAGCAGCTTCCTGCTCCGGTGTCACTCCCAGACGCAGGGCCGAGTTTGTCACCCGGCAGCCGACGCTTTCCGCAATCCTGGAATAATACGGCATCATCGGCACGGGCACGAACATCCGTCCCCACTTCAGCGGCCGCAGCCGATCCGTCAGCAGCCACCCGCGTCCCTCCCGGGCATACCCCACACGCCGAGGAATACCCGCCAGCCGCACGACCAGCGCCGAGCGAAACGAATTAGTCAGCAAGAGTGCAACATCGTACTCCCCCCGACGAAGCTGCCGCGCCAGCCCCAGCATCGCCGTCGGCCCGCGTCCGCCGGGCCAATGCACGCTATCGTCGCATAGCTCGCAACCGTCCGTGATCTGCGCCACGTACGGCCGCATCAGAAACGTGAGGTGCGCTTCGCGGAAGTGCGCGCGCAAAGCCCGCAAGATCGGCGTCGCCATAACGACATCGCCGACCCAATTAGGAATCGCCACGAGAATGCGGCGGAAAGCCGGTGAATCTGCCGCGCCATTCATCAGATGCGTAGTGTACGGGCAGGTATCAGGCCAAGGCAACGCGGCCAGGACTACTGCCGCAGCAGCCACAGGAACTCACGGTTGCCGCCGTGTCCCCTGATCGTGCTCTCGGTCTCGCCGTCGATCATCCACCCAGCTTCGCGAATATCCTCGCGGCACTGCTCGCACACGCCTTCGAGATGCTCCGGCGGAACAACCCCCCCGCGCAACAGCGATTTCGGCGCCTCATACTGCGGCTTCACGAGCGTGATCACGATTCCGCCAGGTTTCAGGCAACGCCGCGCCGCCGGCAGGATCAGGCGTTGCTGCGTCCAGCCGACGTCAATCGTCACCAAGTCCGCCGGCTCGGGCGATTGAAACTGGAGTGCGTTGGTGCGCTCACAAACGACGACGCGCTCGTCCTTACGCAAACCGTAATCCAACACGCCATACCCAGGCTCGACCGCATACACGCGTGCCGCGCCGTGCTGGAGCAGACAATCAACAAATCCGCCGGCGTGGCTGCCGAAGTCAATGCAGGTCAGGCCGCTGAGATCGATGCCGAACGCGCGCAACGCGGCTTCGAGCTTGATGCCCCCGCGAGAAACGTATCTGCACTCCTCGGTCATACCGCTCCCAACACAGCACTGCTCAAGAGCAGTGGCACCAGGTCAAGCCTTCACACCAACAGCGTGGGTGCCCCACCCTTTCAAGGGTGGGGGACTGACGCGAACTTCGTGCAAGACCTTACCACCGACTGAATCAGTCCCCCACGGCTGAACCCATGGGGCACCCGTTGCGTCCTGACCGCCGCCGCACCTTTACGGGGCCACACGCCGAGCGTAAAGTCCTCATGCGGCAGCATACTCTCAGTGAGGCCAAACTCCACCAGTCATGACCGCCAACAAATCCACTCAAAGCCGGCTGCCGAATCTGCTCGTGCGCAACCCCAACTTCGTGCTCCTCTGGGCCGCGTACGGCATCAGCGCCTTTGGCGACCACCTCAGCGAAATGGCCCTGCTGCGAGAGTCCGGCGGCTTCGACCGTGACGACATCACGCGCGTCCAGGCCCTGATGACGTTCTGCTTCTTCCTGCCGTTCGTCTTCATCGGCCCGCTGGCCGGCTGGTGGGCCGACCGTTTCAGCCGCAAATGGACCATGGTCGTCAGCGACTTTCTCCGGGCGGCCATCGTCTTCAGCATCCCCTTCGCGTTCGCATCCGGGTTGATCACGCGCGGACTGGAGAATCCAGCCACGCGCGACTTCATCATCGCCCTGCCGCTGCTGCTTACCGGCATATTCGCGGCGTTCTTCTCACCAGCTCGCCAGGCCATGGTCCCGACGCTGATTCGCGATGACCAACTCGTCCGCGCCAACGCCATGATCAGCGCGCTGGGCACGATCGGTGCAATTCTGAGCGGGCTCATCGGCGGCTGGCTGGTCGATCTCAGCACCGCCGGCCACTTGCATCTCGACTGGAACTACCGCCTCGACGCCCTGACATTTGTGGCCAGCGGCATCCTCATCACCGGCATCGTCATGTCGCGCACCCGCGCTACCAAACATGAGCTCCCCGCGGGCATCTGGACCCCACTGCGTCAAGGCTTCGCATACGTCCTGCGGCACCGCCGCGTCCTGCAAATGGTCCTCCTGGCAACCGTCTTCTGGGCGGCGGCGGGAGTCGTCATCTCGGTCGTACCGGCGATCGTCCGCGACGTCTTCGGCGGGCAGTACTCCGACGCGGGGATGTACCGCGGACTGATCGCCGCCGGGCTGGCCGTCGGCGCCACTTTACTGACGATTGTCGGACCATCGCTGCCCGTGCAACTGGCGGTGCTCGCCGCCGTCTTGGGCGGCGGCGTGTGGTTGCTGGCGCTCGACGCGACGGTCATTTTCAAACTCGGGCGTGTAATGACCGCCCTGAGCCTCTTCATGATCGGCGTGCACGGCGCGGGGATTCTTGTCACCGTCATGGTCATCATTCAACGCTTCGTGCCCGACTCACGACGCGGACGCGTCTTCGGCGTCTCAGACATGTGCACCATGGCCGCCATCGTCGCGACCACCGGCCTGCTCGGCCTGCCGCACATCGAACATCTCGATCGCTACATCCCGTGGCTGCTCGGCGTCACCGGCGTCGGCATGTTCATCACGCTCGGCGTCGCCTGGCGCATCTACCGGCGGCATGACGCCGAGCGGCCCATGACCCGGCTGATGTGGCTCCTGATCATCTTCTATGCCCACTTCTGGGCCCGCACCAAACGCGTCGGGCCGTGCACCGTACCACGCCGCGGCCCCGTGATTCTGGCGGCGAACCACACTTCTGGCATTGATCCGCTGGCCATGCTCGCAACGTGCCGCAACCGCGTCATCAGCTTCCTCGTCGAGCAGAAGTACTACGCTCCGCCGCTGGCCCGCTGGTTCATGGAAATGGCTCATTGCGTGCCCGTTGACCGCGACAAGCCGGCCCAGTCGTTTTTCCGCAACTCGTTGCGGCTGTTGAAGCACGGCGGCCTGCTCGGCATCTTTCCACAGGGCACTTATGAGCCGCCTGATGACCCGATCCCCCCCGCCAAGCCCGGCATCGGCACTCTCGCCCTGCGCAGCGGCGCCACGGTCATACCCTGCCATCTCAGCGGCACAACGTACGTCTACAACCCCTTCGCCTGCCTCTTCCGGCGACACAGCGTCCGCATCCGCTACGGCCCGCCCATCGACCTGAGCGCATTTCAAGGCCGCGAGAAAGACCAGAACGTCGCGCAAGAAGTCGCCGACCACATCATGCGAAAAATCAACGCCCTCGCCCCGTAGCGGCCGCCCCCCATGGCGGCCGTGGTCTGGCAGCAAGGCTCACGCGGCGGCGTCAGCAAACCCCGTAGCGGCCGACGTCTCGTCGGCCGCTAGATTGGCCTGCTGGCGCTGGCGCGGCGAGGGTCCTCGTGTTCTGCGTCGGCCGCGGGGGGGCCGACGCTACATTGGCGTGTCGGCGCTGGCGCGGTGATGCGTTTCAATGTTCAACGGCCGCCACGAGGGGCAGCCGCTACGTTGGACCGGCGGCGCCGCGTCTTCGTCGTTCCCTGCGGCGCTCCGTCGCTTCGTGGCTTCGACGCTATCTTCACTTATCTGCATTCTTCATTCTGCATTCAGAATATGCCCGCTCGCTGCCGCTCGGGCTCGGAGGACGTGCTGGCGGCGGTCTGACTTCTCAACCCTGAACCCCGACCACTGAACCCTCAATATGCCCCTCGTTGCCACTCGCGCTCGGATTGGGGGATAGCCGCTACGACCCGGGGGGAGCTGAGATGCCGGGGCCTTTAGTACTGTCGGCGTTGGCGCGCGGTGGGGATGGCTAGTTGCGAGCGGTACTTCGCCACGGTGCGGCGTTTCAGGTCGATGCCCTGCTGCTTCAAAATCTCGACGATC
>JAFGRR010000373.1 GCA_016935035.1 Phycisphaerae bacterium
GACAACCTCACCGAAGACCTGACCATCTGGCCCAACAAGGTCAGCTATCGCAACTCCGACCCGTGGATCTGGCGGAACCACGACAAGATCCGCAAGATGCAGCCGCGCGTGCTCGTCATCAACCTCGCCAACACGGACGACATGAACTCCATCCGCGAGAAGGCCGAGCAGTACGCCCGCGCCATCGCCGAGAGCTCGCGCTATCACGGTTTCGAGAACCCCGACGCACCGGTGTTCCTCGACTATCAGATCATCAAGTACGTGGATATGCGCGACAACCCGGTTCCGCCGGAGCGCGCCAAGAACAACAGCGCGTTCTTCCCGTACAAGCCCAAGGGCACAAAAGGTCAGAATTGCGATTACTCGCAGTTCTACAACGACACGTACGCGCGGTTCTATGGCTTCCGTGATCCGAACGACCACACGCACTATCTGAACCTGAACGAACTGATCAACGCCGGCATAGTGAACGAGCTGTGGTTCTTCGCGTTGCATGACGAGTACGGCTCGCCGCTGGAGACGATTGAGTACAAGCAGTACTACGACGATAATTGCCGGCCGATCAAGGATAAGCACGGTCCGTCAGGCAACGGGCACGACGACACGATGCCCTGGTCGGGCCGCAGTTTTCGGATCACGTTCCTGAATGTGCAGCGCGGTATCGGCTGCGGAATGGAGAACCTGGGCCACGCGCTTGAGGGTATCGCAAACTACGACTCGATCCAGTATTTCCGCAAGTACTTCCGCGAGTTCGCGGAGTTTGATCTGAAGGAGCGCTTCGGTCTGCCGTTCGATTCGTTCTACGCGTTGTGGGGCGAGGAGAACTTCAACGAGTATCCGACGCCGACGAGCATCAAGGTCACGTACAAGGGCAAGCAGTACGACGTGAAGGACTACGTCGCGATGGGCGGTAACGTGCACTTCCCGCCCGGCGGCCGCGATCACTACGACCTCGAAAGCCCGTACAACGTCAAGACGGTTATCGAGAACTGGCGGCAACGCAACGGCCCGGACGGTAAGGACAAGGTCCACACGTTCGACCGCGAGCGGTTCACGCAGTACTCCGACCTCGCGCCGGATTGCATGGGCCAATGGATGGTCTATTGGCGGCAGTGCATGCCGGGACTGGACAACCTGTCGCTCGATGACGACGGTAAGCCGATGAAGAACTGGTGGGTGTTCCTGTTCTACTAGCGTGAAATGTATCGGCCGACGTCTCGTTGGTCGTTTCTCGCGCGACGCGTTGGCATGATGCCCAAGGAAACGTCAAAGACGGCCGACGGGACGTTGACCGCTACCTAATCAGCATCGAAAACGAATCGCGACCCGGTGTTGCATACGGTCATGACGGGTACCATGGGCAGGTTTGAGACCTGCCCGTGTTCGACCGAATTCGGCACGGGCAAACCCGCCGTTGGCTGGTCTGCCCATGGCACCCCCTTCGTTCTTCTCGCCCACAGACGCATGGTGGCGGTGTGGCCGGTGCAGTGGGCGGGGGCGATGAGCTGGATATCGTGCTTATCCAGGGCCGCCAGCGTTCTTTCGAGGCGGCGCTCGTCCGCGTGCAGCAGGTGCATGCCGCCGATAACAGCCCGTATGCGGCCGGTGCCGGCGAGTTTGATGATGTGCTCAAGCGTGTTGACGATGCCGGCGTGGGCACAACCGAGCAAGATCACCAATCCGGTCGGCGTTTCTACAGACAATGCCTGGTCATCGATGATCGAGTCGGGCCGCGTACGTGCTTCGTCGAGGAAGAAACGCCCGCCCACGTCCTCGAAGTCGTTAGTTCGCGGGATTTCTCCCGTGACCCAGACGCCGTCGGCGACGGCGGTGGGCACCGACGTAAGAACGAGATCGCCGACGCGCTTGCGTAATTCGTCGGCCGACGCGATTGGCGGCTCGCACGATTGCACGCCGTTCTCGCCGCGCTGCGAATAGCGCCGCTCGAACGCCGCCGGATGCACGAACACGGGAGTCTGGGCGAAGCGGTCGATCTCGGTCGCCAATCCGCCGGCGTGATCGTAGTGCCCATGGCTGAGCACGAGTGCATCGGCTGAGCCGAGGTTTATCCCGAGGCACTCGGCATTGTGCCCCAGCGCCATCCCCTGCCCGGTGTCGAACAAAATCCGCCGCCCATCCGCCTCAACCCAAAACGCCAACCCATGCTCGGCAATGAGGGGTCGAGGGCCGGCGGTGTTCTCAACCAGCACGGTAATGTTGAGCGTGTTGATCATGCGCGTTCCATTATGTGGGCGGCCAGGCTGCCACACCACCCGCGTTGGCGAGTTGGTAATATTGCGGTGGGAGGGCCGCAACGCTAGCGCGCACGGTCGGTGGGCCGTGTTCGTACGCCTGATAAAACGTCGCGTCTACTTCGATCATGGTCCCCTGCGTCTCACGTCCTCATATGCGAATGAAGACCAGCCGTTAGCGTGTCGATAGCGCTGTTGTGTGGTCCCGTGGTGGTGGTGTGTCATCACCGCGACGGGCGACGTGAATCCGAGCAACCCCGCGCCGGCTGAACGGCCAGACGCCGCAAGAGGTGTTACATGCACAGCGATCGCAAACTCGCCAGACTGCTCGCCATTCTGACCGTCGCCCTGGCTCTGGGCGTGCCGCGCGCGGCCAACGCACAGACCGATCTGCCGACCTATGTCGTCACCGACATCGGTACCTTCACCGACACGAGCGGCACGCTCGGATACGCCGTCAACAACCTCGGCCAGGTTGTCGGCAGTGCTCCCATCACCGAAGGCGACTACAAAGTCGCGTGGCATTGGCAGAACGGCGATCTTGTGGACCTTAGCAAGACCGTCCACTTCACGTACTGGTTCCCCAACAACGTCGGCGAGGCGTATGACGTATCCGACGCCGACCAGATCGTCGGCGGCGGCTGGTACACGATTCCCGGAAATGCGCTGCCTTGGCGCGAGACGCCGCTCGACGTTATCCAGGCCTATGTCGCGCGACCGTCCGTGACGACCGACTTTGCCACGCCCTATCCGGGTGATGCGGTTACGGCGCTGGGAGCATTTGCGTCGGATATCTGGCTGGCGAGTTGCGCGACCGCGATCAGCAACAACAATCACGTGGTCGGCTGGGCCGACCTGGCCATCAAGGACCCGCCGCCGAACTACAACGGCAACGTCTTTCACGCCTTCATCGTCGTGCCACAGGGCGACGGCTTCTATGTCGATGCCGACGGCGATGGCGTCAACGACGTCATGATCGACCTGGGCACGCTGCTGAGCGGCGACGAGGTCAGCAGTGCGACCGGCGTCAACGAAGACGGCTGGGTCGTGGGCTACAGCTATGGACCCAGCACAGGCTACAGCGCGTTTCTGATCCAGGCCGCCGATCCGACCATTGGGCCGTGGGCGAATCTCGACGCCGACAATGTCAACAGCTTGATGCAGTCGCTCGGCACGCTCGGCTCGGATCCGACACGCGTGCGCAATTCGTGGGCGCGCGGTATCAACAACGCCGGCGTCATCGTCGGCGAGGCTGACAATGACAATCTGGATACGCACGCGTTTGTCTGGCAGAGCGGCACCATGACCGACCTGGGCACGCTGGGTGGTGACGATAGCAGCGCCAGCGCGATCAACGCAGATGGCGTGATCGTCGGCTGGGCCGAGACCACCGAGCGCGAACGCCACGCCGCCATGTGGGTCCGCGATTCAGGCACCGGCGTCTACGAGATCGTCGATATCAACGACCAGGTGATACTGACCAACCGCTGGACGCTGGTCGAGGCGCGCGACATCAACGACAGCGGCGAGGTCACGGGATGGGGCGAGTTCAGCGAGTCGGATGGCGGCTATCGCGCATATCTGCTCGAAAACGCCACCGACGAGGATCTGCTTCAGATCACGCCGGTAAGTGGCACGACCAGCACGTCGACCACCACCGGCACAACGACCGGCATGGGTAGTATCGAGGCGCCGACGCTTGAGCCGGTGGAGACCGTGGCGTCCGACGACAGCACGACGATTACGCCGATCGTGCCGGTATGCGGCTTCGGGTTTGTGCAGATGTTGCCGTTAACGCTGCTGGGTATCGGGGGGCTGAAGCTGCGGCACGCTCGGCGGCGCTAGGCGCTAGGCGCTGGGGGCGTGTGCAGCGTCAGGACTCTGTACCTGACAGCTTTTGGACGAAGACGGCCGACGAGACGTCGGCCGCTACATCGACAATTCGGCCGGGCGATGGTCCGGCCGTTTGCTTGCGCCGTGTGGCGGGCTGTAAGGGAAAGGCCCGCCAGGCGGAGCATTATTCCGCCGGGCGGGCCGAGGAGTAGGCAGTACGTTGTTATTAAAACCTATCCCAAAACCGCGATTCTGATCCGAGCTGCGACCGTGAGGGAGCGGTTGTGCCGTAAAACGAACGGTTTCTCAGTCAACCGCTTCCTTACGGGCGCAGCTCGGTTCGGTTTTGGGATAGCTTCTAGTGTGGCATAGTGAGCAGGCCAGGTGTTTCCGTGGTCGGCGCCGGTCCGCACCTGACGGTCCTCTGTCGCGAGCGATCGAGCAGAGGACGCCAGGCACGGGAGCCGGACGCCGCGTCGTGGGTACTAGTGACCAGTGATAATCTGCACGAAGGTGTCGATGTCGAACACGTCGACGGTGTCGTCCTCGTTGCAGTCACAGTTGTCAAACGAGCAGTCGTAGGTGGTCTGCCATGCGGCGCCATCGGTGATCGCGAGCACAAAGGCGTCGATGTCGAACACGTCAGCGGAGCCATCGCAGTTGGCGTCGCCGAGCAGGCCGCCCTGGCCGAGGGCCGCGAGGATGGCGTCGAGGTCGTCGTTGTCGACGACGAGGTCGCCGGTCATGTCGCCGCTCAGGTCCATGGTCATCCAGTCGGTCGGCCAGGTGCCGAAGTTGGCGGCGACGTAGTCGACGTCGTATTGGTCAACGATGCCGTCGGCACCGCAGGGGCCGGCACCGGGCGTCGGGATGGTGGTGGCGCCGGCGACGTCAAAGCGCGAGAAGCCAGGCTCATAGGTCAGGCCGCCGGCGATGACGGTGCCGAAGAAGTTGCCGCCGAAAGCGGTGTCGATGGCGAGGAACGCCGCGGCGCGGTCGAGTTGGCCGCCACTGATGGCCAGGCCGTCGCAGAAGTAGCGGCAGTCGAACATGTCGAACTCGCCGTTGCCGTCAAAGTCGCCGATGATCGACGGAATGACGGGGTTGGCCGAGGTCGAGTTGGCCTGGGCGTAGGCGATCTGGCCATTGTAGGCCTCGACCATCTTGGTGATGTCGTTTATGTCGCGGACGCCGTCGAGGTTGAAGTCGCCGGCGATGGCGTTGTTCGAGGTCAGCAGGGTGCCGCGGACCCATGAGTTGCCCCAAGCGTCGATGTAATCGCCGTTGGAGCTGCCATCGCTGTAGGTGCCGCCGCCAGCCTTGGCGTTACGGCGCGGGGTCTTGCCGGCGACGTTGCGTGAGCCGTAGGCCGGCAGGCTCTGCAGGCCGGCGTAGTTCGGCGTGAGGATGGCATTGGTCAGCGTGTAGGCCTTCAGGGTCGCGTTCTGACCGCTGTTAGCGATGAACTGTGACGGATTGGTCGGGTTCGGGATGTAGTCTGGAGCAGCCTGGAGGATGAACTGGGTGCCCAGGTAATCGCCAGGCATGAAGAGCTCTTCAACCGCGCCCAGGTTGCCGGTGAAGCTCGCGATCGAGCCGGTGATGTTGTCGATGTAGGCCTGAGCCGAAGGGCTGGTGTAGGCCGGCATGCGAGCCGCGAAAGTCTCCGGGCCGCCGATCTGGTAGCCGGTGTTCGGGTCGCCGTTCTCAACAACGTTCTGAATGCTCGGGCGGACGTACTGCGTGCCGCCGCGGTCGTCAAACATGACGTCAATGATCTCGAGGTCGCCCTTCATGAAGTGGTCGGCGGCCTTGCTGTCGTCCATTAGGCCGGTGTAGGCGATGCAGAGGCGGTTGTTGGTGACCGCGTCTTCCATGCGGCTCGAGCTGTTCGAGTTGGTCCACTTGTGCTCGGGGGTGTCGCCGGAGATTGCCGGATCAAGGTCGTGATCGCCGAGGTAACCCGAGGGCTTGTCTTCCCACTTGCGGTGCAGGCCGTCGCCCTTGCCCCACGACGGGTCAATGCCGATCGAGTTCATGCCGCCGTTGCGGGTGCCCGAACCGGCATCGCGGGTGCCGGCGTTGAAGTTTTCGCCGTTGGGCAGACGACCGGAGAGGTACAGGGTCTGGAGCTCGCTGACCTTGAGCTGCGAGACGCCGGTGCCGCGGTTGGCGATGAAGGCGATCGGGACCCATGCGATGGGGTAGTCAACAACACTCATCGGATCACCGGGAATAGTGTTCAGGCTGACGTCTATGGTGGAATTCGGGTCGTTCGGGTCGGGGATTGTGCGCTTCAGGCTCTTGAGCGACCAGACCTTGCCATAGTTGTCCGGGATCGGGCAATAGCCATAGCCCGAGTCGGTCGGATTGTTGAACGGATCCGCGTCTGCGGAGTCGCCGGCAACGACGAACCAGGTCGTCGGGACGTCCATCACGGCCAAGTCAACGCTTTCCTGGTTCACCGGGGTGCCGGTGAGCAAGCCCTGCGGGGTGTCCACGCCGCAGCCAGTCCCGACCGCCACGCCGCCGGAGGCGTACTCGGTACGGTTGATCAGGCTGGGGTCAGCGGTGTAGGTGTCCGGGAGTTCGCCCAGAAGCTGAAAGTCGACGAACTCGGCTAGGCCGTTACCGGATCCGGTGCCGCGATACTGGACCAGCCAGAAGGTGCTAAGGCTGCAAGTGAAGTCAGGAGCCAACTGATCGACGAACAGGGGGTTGTTGGGATCGAAACCGTAAAGACCGTCCATGTCGGCGTCGATAGCGTCATTGGTCGACGACTTCGACTGGAAGAACGACTTGAACAACGTCGCGCCGCTGATGTTGACCTGCCCGGCGTTGCCGCTGGACTGGGGATCGTTGTACGTCACATTGGCCGCGCCGAGCGCTGACGTGCTGACAAACGCGACGAGCACGGCGGCTGAGAGCATTTTCTGGCAACTGGACATTGAGTTTCCTCCACGTGTGCTTGGTTCCCTCTCCGATGATGACTGGAGCAGCGCGGTTGAGGTAAAGCTCGCTGCTGATCCAGGTTTCCGCATGACGCGGTCGGTTGCCGCTCTTCACTGGAACGGCGCGCTTGTTCCCCACCACCTCCTTTCCGGGCGTCTGTGCTGGCTGCTGGGTTGCGAGTGATAAAGGCTGTGCTACCGGTTGTATGCAATCTCGCTAGGGCCTGAGAGGCTGTAGTAGCTCTCACCCCACTCGCGGTTTCTCATGGTGTTGAAGACAGTCGTGCGGGCGACGCCGCCATCCACGTACAGGAAATTGGTCGTGCCGCCGAACTTGTCGCCGCCGGGATGCTCGCGACCGATGGCGTTGTACTGGGCCGAGCCGCGGATCGGGTGGGCGCCGGGGTCGATCTTGAGACCGAAGTCATCGGGGTCGTCGGTCGAGCCGATCGTCCAGCCCAGCCCTGTCGCGGTGGTGATCTTGTATTCCCATTCCTCGATGTTTGAACCGCCGACGTGGTCGAAGACCATTACCGGGCGGTGGGCCTTGGCTTCAAAGCCCGTACCGTTGGGAACGGCGATCTTCTTCCAGTCTGACCAGAAC
>JAFGRR010000374.1 GCA_016935035.1 Phycisphaerae bacterium
GACGCACGATCGCGCGTTCAAGCCAGCCACGCTCCTCGAAGTGCGCGACGCAGGCACGCAGGTAGCCGCCCAGCGCCGCAGCGTAGCGCGGCGAGTCGATGCCGCCATTGCGTTGCGCGCTCGGGTAGTCCACCGATGCCGGTAGCGGCCAACAGGCTGTCGCGACGCGATCGGGATAGGCACTGCCGTCAATCCATCCGCCGACCAGCGCGTCGTAGTCTCCCCAGCTCACGTCCACTTCGCGGTCGGTCGCGGGTCGATACTTCGGGAAACACGCCCACAAGACCGGGTCGGCACGATGGGCGTGGAAAAGTTGCATGGTTGCATCCAGCAACCGCGCTGCTTCGTTGTGCGTGGGTTCGCTCGGCAGGACGATGGTGTCCTCGGCGGTGCTCGCCGGCCAGCGCAGGTGCTCGCTGAGCAGATCGCGCGGGTCGATGCGGCAGATCAGCGGCAGGCCGCGCTCGTCCGGAATCGCGACCGGCATGACCTGCAACGCTATCGTCATTTCGCGCGGCTGTTGCGGGGCGCTCGGTGAAAGCAGTTGTATCCGGCCGGTGTATGTGCCGGGCTCGGTTGTCGGCGGAACGCGCAGGTCCAGCCAGATCAGTTCGTTTCGATCACGTCGCAGCGAGATCGGTCCGCCGCCGTGCGGTGCCTGCCATGGGACCAGAATATCGGGGAAATCCGTGCCGATTGCCGGTCGGGCGGCGTGATCGGGATACCAGGAGCGAAAGTTCTCGACGCGCACGGTGTGAACGCGATAGAGCGTTATCGAATCGGCCGCCGTCAGTGTGCCGCTGGCGCCGCTCAGATCGCTGACGCGCAGGTCAAACGGCCCGGCCGCCGCGTGTTCCGTGCTGAGGACAATCTGGCACGCGACGGTTTCGTTGATGGCGGCTGCGAGTGTAACGCGTTGCTGGGCGGCGGAGAAAACGTCGCTCTCCAATGCGGGCGGCGTGTCCGGCAGGACCATGTTACAGTCGCCGGCCACCCAGACTGTCAGATCGGCCGTGCTGGTCGCGGCGCAGCCAGCCAGCAGGCCGCCGAGCGTCGCGGCAATCATGAGCGCGGCTGTCACGCCGCGCCTTTCACGCAAAGCGCCAATCAGCGCGGCAGACGCCATCCTTGTACCTCGTAGAACCTGCGTGGACTCTCGGGCTGCCAGGTGCGGGCGGACAGATACATGGCCTCCAGCAGCGCGTTCACCGCGAGATGACGCTCTAGCGTCTTTTCCTGGTCTTCCGGTGGCGCCGTGGCCGCGACTTCGTCGGCGAAGTGGTCCAGCTCGGATGCGATGAACTCTGCCGGCAGGTGGGTCTCATTCTGCGTCGAACCGTCATAGTCGTGCGTGCTGACCGTCGTGCTCGTGAGGTTCACGGCACTGTCCGGCCCGTGGTGCCGGGTGTATTGCTCGGCGGGTTGCAGATCCCACGTGGCGCGGACGAGTACGATGCCGCCGCTCTCGTAACGCAGAATCGCGGTGCCGACATCTTCGGTTTCGCGTGGAGCTTCGCCGGGATGCCTGCGGAATTTGCCGATGGCGGCGGATACGTTGTCCGGCAGTCCGCGTACGGCTACGAGTGCTTCGAGCGCCGAGTACGCGTCGAGCGCCAACACGCCACCGCCGGCGTCCACCAGGCCGGCGCGCCAGGATTGCACCGACGGTCCGGCTCCCGCAATCATCACTTCGGTGAAGCGCGGCTTGAAATCCTCGACCGCGTGCAACGCCTGGCGGACGGGTTCGCGCACGTGTTCCCACCACGATGCCACGCGGTACACGCGCGGTCCGGCCGAAATCTGTCGGATGAGCTGAACACCTTCCGCGAAGTCACGCGCCAGGGGCGGCGTGCGCCACACCGGCAATTCGTGCGCCGCGAACATGCCATCCAACTCGACCGCCGTGCGCGGCGACGTGGCCAGCACCAGGGCGTCAGGTCGGCTGTCGGTGATCATCACACGTCGGTCGTCGTACCAGGTGATCTCGCTTCCGAGGTTCAGTTGTGCGCCGGTGGTCGCCACCAGGTTCCAGCGTGGCGAAGCCAGCAGCGCCGCCGCCACTGCCGGTCCGCTTTCCTCGTCCGCCATCAGCCCGACACGCAAGGGCTCCTGGCCGATGTGGGCATTGTCCGCTTCTGACATGCTCGTATAATCGCTCCCCACGGCCGGGCCCGGCACGTGGCCATCGTCGCGATGGTTCGCGGGCTTCGGATCCGTGTCCTGGGCCAGATTCACCGCCGTGACATTGTGTACGTGCGCGGCGAGTTCCGCCACCATTGATTAACCAGTAACCGGGGCGAGGTGCGAGGATCTGCCGTGAGCCGACAGCCCGCGACGGTGCGAACAACCGACCTACCGAACCGACTGCACCGTGGAAAAGTCCGTGACATGTACGATCTCGGCGACCATCTGATGATCGTCGCGACCGACCGCGTTTCCGCCTTCGACGTGGTCATGAACGAGCCGATTCCAGGGAAGGGCGCGATCCTGACCGCGATGACGCGTTTCTGGCTCGACACGCTGGCCGCCTGCAAGCCGCATCATCTGGAGTACATCGTTGGCGACGGACAGGTGCCCGTAGGCTATGAGCAGCATCTCGACGTTCTGCGCGGCCGGGCGATGGTCTGTCGGCGGGCGGAGGTGCTGCCGGTGGAGTGTGTTGTCCGTGGCTATCTGATCGGCGGCGGTTGGAGGGAATATCAGGAGAGCGGCCGGGTGAGCGGCATCGAACTGCCGCCCGGGCTGCGGTTGGCCCAACAGCTCGACGAGCCGCTATTCACGCCCAGCACCAAGGCGGCCTCCGGCCACGATGAGCCGATCTCGATGGAGCAGGCCTGCGATCTTGCGGGTAGTGACCTGATGCGTCAGGCTCGTGATCGCTCGCTGGCGGTCTATGCTGAGGCCGCCGACTACGCGCGCCGGCACGGCATCATCATCGCGGATACCAAGTTCGAGTTTGGCGTGTGCGCTGGGGAGTTGTTGCTGGTGGACGAAGTGCTGACGCCCGATTCGTCGCGCTTTTGGCCGGCGGACAGCTATCGCGTCGGCGAGAATCCGCCCAGCTTCGACAAGCAGTTCATCCGTGACTACCTCGATTCGCTGGATTGGAACAAACAGCCTCCGCCACCGGCGTTGCCGGCGGAGGTGATTGAGCATACGCGCAGGATGTATGCGGAGGTTTATCGACGTTTGGCGAGTGCCTGACGCCACACAGGTATCGAGTGGCGGCTGGTTAGCGCTGCCAGCGTGACTTGGCGCGCTGCGCCATCCAGAGGTGCACGTCCCAGAGGTTGGCAACCGGCTGCTGGGTGTGCGGCTGGGTCGGCATGTAGGGCGGAGGGCCAAACTCGGGATTGAAGGTTAGCCAGTCGGCGAAGGCCTTCCGGCGCGTCTCGAAGACCAGGTCCCACCATTGCTCGTGGCTTTGCAGGGCGGGGCGATACTCGGGGGCGCGCGGGTCGGGTACTTGTGATCCCTGTTCCCAGCCGACGCGTCCGTGAATGTGGATCGTCCGCGTGCAGGCTGTCTCAAGCCAGCTCGTGTACTCTTCAAGCAGCGACTCGCACGCGCAGCACCAGTGGCTGAAGTCGGCGCAGAGCATGAGGTCACGCAGTCTTTCGAGATAACGTGCGGTGTTCCATGGCGTGTTCAGGAGGCCGGCGCGATGCGTCTGGTGCGCCACTGGGACACCGAGATCGCGTTCCACGGCCAGCGCCGCCTTGAAGTACGCGCCGCCCTCGTCCAGCGTCATTTGCGGATGCCCGTCACATGCGACGATCAGCAGGGGGCCATAGGCGCACGCGTGGCTGGCTGCCCGTTCGAACGCGCGCGGCGTGTCGGCGCGGATCTTGACGACGTAGTCGAGCTTTAGTTCGCCGCACAGGGCCTTCCATCGCTCGGGCTCCATCTGAGGTGGAAACCACTCGATGCCGGCAAAGCCCGCGGCCTTGATGCGCGCCAGATCTTCGCGCGTGGTCGCTCCCTCGGTCAGTCCCCAGAGTGTTTTGATGAGCTTCAGTTGCATGTGTGTGCTCCAGTAAACCGCGGCGCGGCATCGTTGGCACGCGAGGAACGTCGGCGCGTAGCTTAACGGCAGTTCGCCTTCTGGTGGAGCGGCGTGGTGGAATGTCGGCGGTGGTTTTCACTGCGGCGCAAAGAGAAACGGGAAACCGTACGCCGGCGGTCTCCCGTTTCAGTTTGGCCACACACGATCAGACGAGGCTGAGGCGTGTGTTGATATCGCAGTGCTTAGCGGCGGCGACGCAGTGCGAAGCCGACGAGGCCGAGCAGGAACAGAGAAGCCGGCTCGGGAGTCAGCAGCACGGCATCGATGTTGCCCTGGGCGCCATCGTAACCGTAGTAACGGAAACCGATCTGGAAGTCTTCGCCCAGAGCGAGCATGCCGTCGAGGTCATACGAGAAGCCGGCCCACTCATAGCTTGCGGCCCAGTTGTCGTCGAGCGTGCCGATGAGGGTGTCATCGCCATCGCCAACGACGCCGCCCCGGATGATCCAGGCTTCGACGTCGTAGTTGTCAAACGTGCCGCCCTGCGAAGTGGGCGTGCCCCAGTAAATGCTGCCCATGGTCTGACCGCTGAGGTTCATGCCGGCGGTCGCCGTCGCCATCGGGCTGAGCATCCACTCGTCCTGAGTGCCGGAGTAGGTGGAGTCATAGAAGCAGACAGCCGACTGCACGCCGTCATAGGCGGTCGTGCCGGTCTGCCAGGTCTCGGCGTTGTTTGCGATGCTAGTCCAGCCTGCCGGCGGGACGCCCGTCTCAAAGTCCTCGACTTCGCCCGGCCACTGGTTGGGGGTCGGTACGACATAGTCGGCGATGTCAAAAGACAGGTTGCTCCAGATGGCGTCGGTCCCGCTGTCGTCGTAGCTCTCGAAGGCTTCGAAGGTCCACGTGCCGACCGAAGTGCCGGTGAACACGTTGTTCAGGCCGCCGATGGTCAGCGGGCCGATGGCGGTTGTACCGGTCCAGGAGCTGCTTGCGCCAAACCCGCTGATGGTGCCGGTCTGGCCGGCGGGGTTCGTGACGGCGAATGACAGCTCGCTGAGCCATGAGCCGACGTCGCCACTCAGCGCGTCACCCGAGAACACGAGTGTGCCCGGCACGAAGTCGGCGCCGGCATAGTTGTACGAGAACACGCCGTTGCCGGCGTCACCCTGGTATCCGACTGAGTTGATCGGCCCCGTCTCAAACACACTAAAGCCCGCGGTGGCCTGCGCTGTCAGCAGCAAGCCGACCATGCTGATAGAGATCAGTTTACGCACAGTAATGTCTCCTCTTCTTTTCCCCTCGCAGCGGATGTGCTCCGCTCGCGAGTCGGTCCGGCGGAAGGCCCTGTTGGCGTTTACACGGCCATGCCATCACCGCATTACAAAAAGAGCGACGCGCCACATGGCCACGCCGGCCATGCCCGTCGCCACGCCACTCAAGTAACCCGACTGTCGAGCGCCACGGTCACATTGGCTGTGGACGGGGCGCACGAGACTTCACCGATTGTAGCCACATGGGCGTGCACAATTCGAGTAAGAACCGGTCGAAATACGTACAGGCGTGCTGCCGCCGATAAAACGGCGCATCCACGTCACTGCGTCACTACGCGTTTTCGGGAATTTACGTCGCCATCGTGAACCACACGTTGCCAGTGGCCTCACGCGTGTCCGGCACGTGCGTCATGCACACGCGATGATGTGACCGTCCGCCAGCGGTAGGGTGTGATAACGGAACGGCACTCGGCAGATTGCCGTCAATTCATGCGTGTTGCCTGGCGGGAAATGTAAGCGGTGTGACTGCTTTTTTTCAGGATTCGCGCTTCAGTGCGCTCGCCGCCGCCTGAACGTCGCCGTGAACCTCAAAGAAACGGTCGAGCTGCGTTGTGCTGAACAGGCCCTCGATCATCGGCGTCAGGTTGGCGTATACGACGCGTTGCTCCTGGACGTTGGCCTGTGCGCTGAGACGCACGAGCGTGTTCAGCCCGGTCGAATTGATGAAGCTGATTTTGCCCAGATCAATGATGATGCTGTCGCCCGGGTCTTCGAGCTGCTCGTTTACAATCTCAATCAGCTTCGCGTCGTCCGGCCCGCCAAGCTCGCCGCCCACGTACAGCACCTTAACGCCCGCGTGTTCGCTCATATCCAGAAACATGGCATCCTCACTTGCCCGGATTGTACGGTCTGGCGTGGTCCCGGTGCCAGTGTCGTTTCCAAGCAGGTGCGTTACGTACCAAGTCTGGCGCCACTCCACCTCGCGGTGGGCGGCGATCGCGAGTCCTGGCGGGGAAGTCGTCGCCGACTGCTACGCGACAGCTTTCAGCTTGTCGGTCGGGGCAGTGATCACGATGGAGCTGCCGGCGGCGTCTCGTACTTCGATCTTCACCTGATTGTCGCGCTTCAGGCGAGCGCGATCCGTCTCGCTGATGACATATTGCACGGCGGCGTGAATCCGGCGGTCACCCTTGAAGAACAACTGCTGCAATCGCCGCTTCACCGCCCTCGATGTTCGTTGATTGTCATCGTCCCAGGTCGAGTCGATTGGGACGGACATCGGGGCAACGACCTTGACTCTCGTGCCGGCAGTCAGGGACATTCGGGCAGCTCCAAGCATGCACACACTCCTTGCGCACGGATGGCGTCTCTTGACGGACGTTTATTCCTAGCCTGTGGGTTAGACAGCGGCAGGTTGAGACGTGGCCGCCATATGGAAAAGTGGCCCAACTCTTCCGCTTAATAATATAGCACGATCCACGTGTCCCGGCAATGCCCGTTCGCCCAGCTTGTCCGGGAACGCCGCCGAAGCCCGCGCGAACGGAAATGAAACCGCTGCTTGCCGGATCACGCGGGCATGCAACAATGACAACATGGGCGCGGCTTCGGGAACCCAGACCAACACACAACGGCAACGTGGTGGCCGGCGACGCGTCACGCGCGTGGTTCTGCGCCTGGTCACAGTGGTTTTCGTCATCGGGCTCGCGCTCGTCATGACCCTGTATGTCTGGGCCACCAGGCCGGCGCGGTTACGCGAGGCCGTGACGGGGGTCTTCGACAGATTGCACGGTGCTCACGCCGTCGTCGGCGACGTCAGCTTTACGCCGTGGGATGGTCTGAGCGTCGAGCGACTGCGGATCGTCTATGACGAGTCGCGTGAGGCGACCCAGCCGGTCAGAGCCGACCAGTTGCCGCCGATCGCGGATGTCGGTGACGCGCACATACGTTGCGATTGGCGTGCGCTGCTCACGGGACGATTCGAACCCACCGAGATTCGCGCGAACAGCGCCCAGATAAACGCGATACACGACGTATCCGGCCTGAACAGCCTGGACATTCTGCCCGAGGAGGAACCCGGAGCGCCGCACCATGCGCGCCATTACCTTCCGTTCGCGATCGAACACGTGGACGTGAACCTATGGACCGTGGCCGATGGGGCGCTGCGACTGAGCGAGCGCTGGCGCCTGGCCGCGCGCGGAGAAGCGCGTCAACCGGCGGTGCGGCAGGGCGACTATGTCGTTCGCCTGCACCCGGTGGGAGAGCCGCTGACATCACTGGCCGAGTTGAAGCTCGGCGCCGCCGATTCGGTCGTGGACCTGTCGGTCAACTGGCTCTCACTGCGCACCGCGAAGCTGACTTCTACTCTGTGGCCGACGGCCGGCGACCGCGTGCGACAGATTCTTGACCAGTTTGACCTCCGCGGCGAAGTGCAGTTGACTCGGTTGCGTGCCACGGGCACCGAGCTGACGGACATCAGCATCGCGCTGCGCGGCGTGAGCGGCTCGCTCCCAATCGAAGCCGTCTCAAACGCCGATGGCAGCCTCGCATCGCTCGGGCCGGAGCAGCGTTTCCTGCGTTTCACGGACGGTACAGGTACGCTGCAATTGCGGGACATCGCGCTTGACGGACGCGTGACGGTCCTTCTGAACGGCGAGCCCGCGACTCTCTCGCTGAGCTGCATTCCGCCTGCGGATGCGCCGGTCATCGAGTTCGGCGGCGCGGCCCCGGCATTTGAGCGGTGGGGTGTGACCATCGACGCACGGCTAACCCGTGTTGCATTCCCCACTCGCACTGAGCAGCCAGACTTCGTCGAGTCGCCGCGGCTGCCACACTCGGTGCGGGCGTTCTTTCGAGACTACGATCCGCACGGCGACTTCGAGTTCGAGGTCTCGGCGACGCGTCCGCCCGGCGATGCCGACGAATCCACCAAGCAGTCCTGGGACTACGAGGCGCGCGTGGCGGCGCTCGGCGCCTCCTGTAGTTACTACCGCTTCCCGTTGCTGGTGGACGATATACAGGGCGGATTTCGCGTCCGGAACAATGTCATTGCATTCACCGACCTGACGGCACGCCATGGTGCCGGCCGGATATACGTCAGTGGAACGCTCGACGAGCCGCGCAACTGGACCGGATTTGATCTGCGGTTCAGGGCCGCGAATATGCCGCTCGACGAGAATTTGTACGAAGCCTTGTCGCCGATGTACCGCCGACTGTGGGACGACGCTCGGCCGATCGGACTGTGCGATCTTGACGTTGAGCTGAGCCGCGGACCAGGTTCGCGCGACACGGGCCCCAGTCCGACCGACACGCGCGTGACGGCGCGGCTGCTCGCCGGCAGCGTGGCCTTTGACCATCAACGTCTCGGACACTGCGATGGTGTGGTCACGATCGAGCA
>JAFGRR010000375.1 GCA_016935035.1 Phycisphaerae bacterium
AGACGTAGTCGATGAACTCGTTCCCGTCGGCGTCCCAGACACGCGAACCTTCACCGCGCGCATAGAACATGGGCATCGGTTGCCAGTTCTTCCGCACGTTGCTGTGAATGCCGCCGGGCGTGGTCTTGCAGGCTCGTTCGTAGAGCTGCTTTGACTGATCGAATCTCATGATGACAACACGATCTCCTTACCGGTCTTGGACGACTCGTAGGCAGCCAGGGCGGCGGCTACGGCTTGCCGGCCGTCGCGGCCGGTGACGGCTGGCGGGCGGCGGTCAGCCACCGCGTCGATGAAATCCTGGCACTGGCGCGTGTAAGACTCGAGACGCACCGGGTCCAGGAACCCCTTGCCGGACCAGTCGATGGGGGCCTGCGTCTCGATGACCTGCCACGTGCCATCGACGGCAACGCGCAGCTCGCCGTAGGCGTCCACGTCCATCAGGCCCTTCTCGCCCATGATCCACGTGCTGAACTGCGACCGTGGGAACGACGGCTTGGGCACCTGGAACGAGCACCAGAGGCTGGCGCACGCCCCGTCCGCCAGCGTCATCAGCAGCATGGACGTGCCTTCGACCTTGACGTCCGGCTCGATGCTGCCGCACTTGGCGTAGACGGTCTTGATCTCCTGGCCGGTGAACCAGCGGATACGGTCGAAGTTGTGGATGCCGTGGCCGAAGAGCGTGCCGAGGTTCGCGGCGTCGCTCTGCCAGGCGGGCAGGCCGGCCAGACCCGTGGCCACGAGCGACATCTCCTTGATCTGGACGATCCGCCCGATGTCACCGCGGTCGATGATCCGCTTGGCTTCGATGTTGCAGGTTCGCGTCCGTTGCGAGAACGCAATCGTGCACCAGACGCCCGCCGATTCGCACGCGTCGATAATCGCATCACACTCGGCGACGGTGCAGGCCATCGGTTTTTCGATGAACAGGTGTTTACCGGCTTTGGCTGCGGCGATCGCCTGCTCAGCGTGGACGTGGTGCGGCGTGGCGATGAAGACAGCCGAGATATCGTCGCGCGCGATCAGGGCGTCAACTGACGCTTCGTGCTTGACGGCGTAATCATCAGCCAGTTGCCCGGCCCGCGAGCCGAGGGCAACAGCCTTGACGCTCGCCCGCTGACAGTACTTCGAGATCGTCTCGCAGTACGTCCGCCCCATGAAACCCGAACCGATGATTCCGATCCCGACGTTGCTCATGTCGATTCCTCGTGCAGCCTGCGCGATCGGCCGCTCATAAGTGTCACGACTCCGCCCACGCCAACCAGCGTGCCGCCGATGATCGCGTCCATCCAGAAGGCCAGCCCGTCGCCGACATCGTTCAAGATGACAAGCATCAGGACGCCGATCAGCACGGTCGATATCCCCACAATCCTGAACGGTGATATCGTGGCCTGCTGCGAGTTGGCTTCCGTGTCTTCATCGAGCCTGCCGATCGGTATCTCCAGACGGTCGACGAACGATTCGACCCGCTCACGCTCCGCCGAGCTGAGCCGATCGGCCCGGCTGACCAGCAACATGTAGGCCAGGGTCGCGGCTGTGGTGCCGAACAGAATAGCGTTCTCTTGCTTGACACACGTGCCAAACAGCTCGAACTCGTCCGGACACATGAACAACAGCAGCAGTCCCGTCAGGATGCCCGCCAGGAAGCCGGTCAGGGCGGCGGTGTTCGTCACTCGCTTCGACAGCAGACCCGCCAGCATTGGGATTGCCACCGGCGCCGTGGCGATGCTGAACAGTTTGACCATTGTCCGGAACAGGTCTTCGCCGCCGAGGTTGGCCATCAGGAACGCAGTTCCCAGCGACACCACGCCGATCAGCAGCGTCATCAGACGCCCGACGACCACCAGCTCCTTCTGCTCCGCCTGAGGCCGGATCAGCCGCCGGTAGACGTCATTCGTCAGCACGCCGGCGCAGACGTTGTAGTCGCTGCTGAGCATCGACATGGTGGCGGCGAACATGGCTGCGATGATCAGCCCCAGCATGCCGGCCGGCAGCAACTCCACGCACAGCAGCGGGTATACCTGGCCGCTGTCGGCGACCTCGCCCAGGAACTGCCGGGCCGCCATGGCCGGTATGAACAGCACGGGCGGGCCGATCACATTCAAGACGACTACCAGCCAGCCGACCTTCTTGGCGTCTCTCTCCGTGGGCACGCAGTAGTACCGCTGGATGAGCGACCAGTTGATGCTGCTGAACGCGAGTACATAGAGCAGGATGTTGGAGCACACGTAGATCCAGCTATAGTCCTCGTGGGTCAGGCTGAAGAAGCCGTCCGGCGCGTTGCTCAAGAACGCACCGATACCACCCACCTTGGCGATCGAAAGCGGCAGCAGCACGATCACCGCCGCCGCCATGACAACGAACTGAATGAAATCCGTCACCGCCACTGCCCACAGTCCGCCCATGAAGGTATAGGTGAGCATGATCAGACCCGACCACAGGATGCTTTGAGACATGCTCACGTCGAGCCCCTTGTGGATGAACAGGCCGATCGCCACAAGCTTCAGGGCGTCGTCGATGATCCGAACCGGCAGTCCCTGCCAGGCAAACAACTGCCGGACCGCCGGGCTGTAGCGCGTTTCGAGGTATTCCACCGGGCTGTCGATGCGGGCTCGCCGCCAGCGCGTGGCGAAGAAGATAACGCTTACCATCGTCGCCGGGATCGTGACCCAATACAGCGTCACCGCCACCCAACCGTAGTTGTACGCCAGGGCGGAGTAGAACACGAACGCAGCCACGCTGAAACTGCTCATGTAGAACGACACGCCGCTAAGCCACCAGGGGATCTGGTTGCCGCCGCTGAAGTAGTCCTTCATCCGCCGCATGTAGCGGTAGAAGTACGCACCGATACCCAGCATCAGCGTGAAGTAGCCGACCAGCACGATGTAGTCGGGCCGCTGCAATCCGCCGATCAGAAGTGTCATGGATTCACTGACTCCTCAATCCCCGCGATTTCTCCAAGCTTGGCGCAGGCTGTGGCGAAATCCCCCTGTCCGTACGCCACATCCAGCTCACTCAGAGCCCGGATCAGCCGCCAGGCGTAGTGCGAGTTGACGGTCGTTTCCCGCTCGTCGCCTTTCAACGGGCGCAGGTCGTCTTTCTTGGCTGCGGCCAGCAGGCAGTTCGCCTTGCCGTTTAGCTCCCGGCGGAGGACCTGGTACTGCATCTCGCGGGCAACGTCCTGCGCGAATCGCCGGTCGTTCGCCGATCCGCTTTGCATGGCCTCGGCCAGCCCGGCGGGCACGTCGAAGTCGTGCAACTCGGCCATGGCTGCCATCAGCCGGTCGTTGGCCGCCATCGCCTCCGGCAGTATCCGCTCGGTGTAGACCGCGCACAGCCGCTCGTAGTCGAACGGGATACGCCGGGCTTTCTCGTCCTGGACCGCCGAGACCCGCACCGGAACCGACTCACCCGCCCGGTACACCTCCCAGCGGTCGAAGTACCCGTTGCCGTTCGTGTCGAACATGCGGATCTCGCCCAGCGCGTCCTGCCCGGCGAAGTGCCCGATCTCGATCCAACCCTCCTGCGCGCCGAACAGATGGATGCGCCGATCGACGCCGCTGTAATACAGCTCGCGCCGGTCGGTCGGCTTGTCCGTCCACTCGCGCCGGACGTTCCACTTCTGGCAGGGCCCGCCCGTGTTGCCCATGAACCGGCGCTCCCACATCCAGAACACGCCTTCCCAGCGGTAGTCCGACTTGGCGTGCGGGCCATAGCCGATAGCGATCGTGTCGTCATGGTGCTCGTGCCAACTGAAACCGGTCTCGCTGGCCGGGTACCGGTCGCAGATGCCGCGCAGGCTGTGGAAGGGCGTGACACACGTGACCTGAGGCGGCCGGCGCTTGGCATTGAAATGGTGCATCCCCGCGAACTCGTAAGGCACCGCCCCGACCAGGTTGAAGCCGAAATCATAGTGCAGCGGCATCTCCGGCCCGCTCAGGTTGTCCACGTCGAAGCTGTAGCGGATATTGACCGCGCCCATCCGCGCCATCTCTGGGTTCCATTCCGCCTGGAATCGGCTGTAGTCGTTGGCATAGTCCGGATCGACGCCGGTGTCGTAGTTGATCGGAACAGCGCTGATGCGAACGACGACCTCGCTCTCGCCGTCGGCGTCCGTATCGTAGAACGCAAACGGGCACTCCGAGATCGGCGCCCACGTGCCTCGGTCGGTATTCAGCTTGTTCATGTAGATCATGCTGTCGCCGTAGGGATCAGCCTCGAAGAAGCTCGGCCCGCCGTACTCGTAGCCGGTCAGCGACCACATCGTGCTGTCGTCGTCCAAATCCATCCCGAACCAGGTGTAGCGAAGCCGGCCATCCACGAAGTAGCGAATATCCATCTCGTCCGGGTCGTTGTCGCCGTCGTTGTCGATGTAGTCCACCATTCGATCGGCCGTGCCGTCGCAGCCGTAGTCCGCGATATAGCAGTCGCTGTCCGTGTCGCCGCCCTCGTCGAGGCTGCCATCCGCGTCGTCGTCGATGACCCAGACGATGGCTTCGACGGTCTTGCCGTTGCGCAGCGGGCAGTTCTCTTTCCGTACGAGCATGAGCCCGGCTTCGGGACGGGCCGGCGTACTCTCGGCTTCAATGACGAATTGTTCGCCGACGTTCAGTTGGCTCGCACGCGGCCACCAGGGCTTGCCAGCCAGGTCGAGTTGTCCGTCCCTGGCGATGGCTGTCTGCTGCATCCACCACGGCCCGCTCGCGCCCTGGCCGGCGACCAGGCCCGCGGACCCGGATGCACAGCCGGTAGCGCACGCGGCCAGGCCGAGAACAGCCAACCACGCCATGCGCGTAAGCACTTGGGTGATAGGGAACATGCCGACGTGTCCCATGCGTCTGTCCTTTCCGGATGACGGGAAACGAGCCGCGACCGTCAGGGAGCGGACCCATCACGCAGGTCGGACATCACGTCCGGGCAACCTGGCGCAACAAGTCAGCCTCTTTCACGAGAATCTCACGCCGTTGCGGTTCGGGGAATCGCCGGAGCGACT
>JAFGRR010000376.1 GCA_016935035.1 Phycisphaerae bacterium
GAGGAACACGGCGACGGCTGCGCTGCGTTTCGTCCATCGTAGCCAAGTGAAACGCATCGTCGATTGTGGACGCAGCAAGCCGAGCGTGACGCGGGCGCTGTCAATGACCAACGGCATCAGCACGAATCCGGCGATTGCCGCGAGTCCCAGGTGCACCCAGTGTCCCGCCGTCCAGGTGAGCGGAGACAGACCGATCGCCTCCAGTGGCCGACTCAGCACGCCCAACAGCGCGCCCCACCCGATCCAGATGGCCAGGCCCCACGCGACGAAGATGACGGGAACCGTGAGGAACAGCGCCTTATGGTGCAGGATCCACCGCAGCGTCGGCTCATACACCCAATGAATGAAGCGGCTCACGGGATTCCGCTCGATTGGCCTGATCCGTTCGCGCAAGGCAATGAATGTGATCAGCGCGGACGCAGCCCCCACCGTAGTGGCCACGGAGATTGCCCCCCAACCGAGATATGCCTCGATCGCATTCGTGAATGCGAGCAGTTGGGGTTGGATGGTCCCGGCATTGGCCCAAGTGGCAGCGAGCGTCGCGCCGACTGTGAGCGCCACACCGAACGCGAGTGGCAGGCTTGTGCGACGGTTCCGAAGCAGCAGCGAAGCCAACGGCGGCACAACCGTCATCGCGAGGAGGACGGCGCCGACCATGCAAAACGTCTTCGTCCAGGCCAGTGGCGTAAACAGCTTGGCCGCCTGCCCTTCGAGGAAGAACACGGGCAGGAAAGAGATCACTGTCGTACTGACCGCCGTCAGGATCGCCGAGCCAACCTCCGTTGCAGCGTCCCGGACGAGTTCGCTGCGACGCCGGCGGTCGACGATCTCGCGCGGCTCCCCGCGGGCATCCGTTTCAACTCGCGTGTACTCATCCCGGTGGTCCGTGAGGAACTGGTAGATGTTCTCCAGCATCACGATGCCCATGTCGACCATGGTGCCGATCGCGATGGCGATGCCCGCCAGGCTCATGATGTTGCTCGGTAGCCTAAGCGCCTGCATGCAGATGAACGCGAACAACACCGCCAGCGGAAGCGTCACCGCGATCACCAAGCTGCTACGGAAGTGTAGCAGAAACAACACGACCGCCACGAGCGTGATGACCAGTTCCTGGGACAGGGCCGTGGTCAACGTGCCCATCGTCTCGTGAATCAGGTCGATGCGGTCGTAAAACGCGTTGACGCGGACGCCCGGCGGCAGGCCGCGCTCCACGACGTTGACCTTATCCTTGACGCGGTCGATGACGGCGAGTGGGTTCTCGCCGAAGCGCATCGTGACGCAGCCGCCGACGGCTTCCGCGCCCATCTTGTCCAGCGCCCCGCGCCGGAAGTCCGGCCCGACAGCGACCGAGGCAACCTGGTGCACATAGACCGGCGTGCCGTTCTCCGCGTAAATGACGATATTCTCGATGTCCTCGATGACCGCCTTTTCCCGCATTTCCCTCTCGGCCGCACTGCGCCGCTGTCCGCCGAGGAATCCGACGCCCCGCACCAGGATCTCCATCCCGTTCTCTTCGACGACCTTGGCGCCGACATCGATGTTGGCGTTCTTGACCGCGGCGACGAGACGTGCGAGAGGAACCTGAAACGCGCGCAGTGCCTCGGGGTTCACGTCGATCTGGTACTGGCGCACGTAGCCGCCGACACTCGCGACCTCGCTGACGCCCTCGACGCTCTCCAGAGCCAGCTTTATGTCGAAGTCCTGAATGCTGCGCAAGCGGTCGAGCGGGAGTTTGCTGAATACCAGCGGGTTGCCGCCGATGGGGTCCTTGAACGGCTCGGCCTCATCGAGTTGGCTTGCGATTTGCGGATCGCTCTGGATGAGCGCGGCGCGCGAAGCCCGAGTCAGCACACCACCTTCATCGAAACGTAATCCGGGCCGCTCGGACGAATACCAGCCGTTCTCGACGGTATACCAGAAGATCTGACCGAGCGCCGTGGCGTCCGGTCCCAGCCGCGGCGTGACGCCGGCCGGGAGCTGACCCTGCGCGACGTTCAGCCGCTCGAGTACCCGACTGCGCGCCCAGTAGAACTCCGCATCGTCCTGAAAGACCACGTAGACGATCGACCAACCGAAGCCACTGGTCGCCCGGATCTCCTTGACCTCGGGCACGCCCTGCAACGCGACGGTGAGCGGATACGTCACCTGCTCGTCGACATCCTTCGGGCTGCGCCCCATCCACTCGCTGAACACGATCACCTGGTTCTCGGCGATGTCCGGAATGGCATCCTTCGGATTCTCCTCGAAGGCGCGCCAGCCGAACACGGCCAGTGCGCCGGCCAGGATCAACGCCAGCAGCGGCGTCTGGAGAAAGAGGCGGATCAGGCCGCTAATCACTTTCGGCCTCCTCCCTGTTCGCACTGGCAATCCTGTCCTGAATTACTTGCGGCAGCTTGGGAATGTACTGCTCCGGGTTGCTCTTGAACTTCGCAATGCATGGCGGGCAGCAAAAGTACACGCGCACGCCGCGATAATCTGTAAACACCTCGTGGTCGATCTCATTGCCCATCACCGGGCACACGGTCTGCTCCGGTTCGGCGAGCTCGCTCTGGCTCGCAGATCCGCCCTCTTCGGCTGCGTGAATCCGCTCCTGCACGGCCTTCGGCAGCTTAGGAA
>JAFGRR010000377.1 GCA_016935035.1 Phycisphaerae bacterium
AGGTTGCTCAAAAATCTCCTTGAGCATGAAGTGCTCGTGGCCGCCAAGCTCGAGTTCTTCCAGCGTGAGCTCGACATCCTCGACCGTCTTCGTGATCGGGGCGGCATCCAGCGTCGTGGTCCGGAAGCCATCCCGCCCGATCACCACCACTTCATTGTCTTCCAAATAGATCGCCTGCGACGTGTGCTGCACGATCGCGGCGGCGTCTGACGCGACGATGTGTTCGTCCTGGCCGACGCCGACGATCAGCGGGCTGCCGCGCCGCGCCGCCACCAGCGTATCGGGCTCATCCTTATGAATGACCGCGATACCGAACGTCCCGCGCACTTCGCGCAGGGCCTGACGCACCGCATCTTCGAGTCGCCCCCGGTACAGGTGGCCGATCAGCGCCGCCAGCACTTCGGTATCGGTCTCGCTCTGCAGCTCTATGCCCTGGCCGGCCAGATACTGGGCCAGCACGCGGTAGTTCTCGATGATGCCGTTGTGCACGAGTGCCAGCTTGTGATTCGCGTCGCAGTGCGGGTGCGCGTTGCTTTCCGTCGGCGCGCCGTGAGTGGCCCAACGCGTGTGCGACATTCCGATCGTCGCGCCGTTGAGATCGGCATCCAGCTTCTGCTCGAGCGCGCTGATGCGTCCGACCGCGCGGCGGATTATCAGTTCGTCGTCGTTGAGCACGGCAATCCCGGCCGAGTCGTAGCCGCGGTACTCCAGACGCTTCAGACCTTCGATCAGAATGGGCGTCGCATCACGTGGACCGATATACGCTACGATTCCGCACATGCGGTTTCTCCTTGGGGGGTCACGTACTTATGATCGTCACGGACGGACTGCTTCGCCACCCCGGCGCGATGGGCTCATTCAGATGTACGTCCGCGCCACGCCAGTGGTGCGGCATCTCCGCGAATTCCAGCCGAACAAGCGGATTCACCAGCCAATTCGGCCGATGATGGCAACGTGCCGCGCCGCCAATCGCGCCCGTGGCCAATGGCTCCGAGGCCAGGCCGGCGCTTTTGGGAAGTCGCCTTGGCCAGATTATCAGAACTCTCGCCGCTTTTGGAGAGGCTGAACAGTGAGTGACTCCAACGGAACACACCGCGCAACCACCCTCATTTCGCAACTGCTGCTCGAAGACGCTGATCTCCGCGACATCGTCGAGGAGTTCGTCGACGGCCTGACCGTGCGGATATCGGAATTGAAACGCGCCCATCGCGATCTCGATTTCTCCGCGCTGACCACCCTGGCCCACCAGCTCAAAGGCGCGGGCGGTTCGTACGGCTATCCGGATATCAGCCAGCAGGCGGCAATGATGGAAGAACGCTTCCGCAGCCAGGACGCCAGCCAGTTCACCAACTGGATCGGCGACCTCGAAGACCTCGCCGCCGGCGCACGGTGTGGCCTACAGGATACTTAGGCACCGCGCCTCAGCGAGATACCTGGCGGACCACGACTGTTGCCGCGTACGCCAGCGGCTTATCATCACCATCCACCTCCACGTGAACGGGGGCATGGCGGCTGTACACATGCACCGCCACCCGCTTGGAGCACGCGATGGCAAACGATCCATTCTGCGACAACTGCGGCTACAACCTTCGCGGACTGACCGAGTCGAGCAAGTGCCCCGAGTGCGGCAGGCCGATCGTCGAGGTCCTCCAACGTCCTCAGACGTTCCCGCTCGGCCGCCGATATCGCTCCCAAACCACGATCTTCGGTCTCCCGCTCGTCAGCGTCGCCTTCGGCCCACACGAGGATGAACGGATCGGGCGGGCGTGCGGCATTATCGCCATCGGCGACGTCGCTACTGGGTGGTTGGCAATCGGCGGTTTCGCGCGCGGGATCTTTGCGGCCGGCGGGTGCGCCATCGGACTCGTCTCCGCTGGCGGACTCGCCATCGGACTTCTCATCGCACTCGGAGGAGCCACGATCGGCGGGCTTGCCGTCGGTGGCATGAGCGTCGGCGGCATGGCAATCGGCGGTGGCGCTGCCGGCTTCGTCGCCGAGGGCGGATTCGCCGTCGGATACTACTCACACGGCGGCAGCGTCTACGGCAAACACGTCGTCGGGCCCAACCGAAGCGACCCCGAGGCCGTCAGGTTCTTCTCACGATGGGGACAACAGCTACCAGCGCGACCGACTCTACCCGTGCTCTGGCACGTCATGCTGACGTGGGGCACCTACACCATCGTCGGGCTCGCCACACTCTGCTTCCTGCTGGTCGTCGGCGCATATTCCATGCGCCCGCGTGACACCGAGTTCACGTGACGATAGCGCGGCGAATGTCGGATGCGGTCCGGCTTCACGCGGCCGCGACCGACGAGCGGCTTACGAGGTATGCCGTGTACGCCACGTAGCCGGTGACAAACACCCACCCTTCCCAGCGATCGATGCGCCGCGCCGTGAAGAAGACCGGCAAACACAACGCCGCCACCAGCACCATCACCGGAATGTCCACACGCAGCGCCGTCGGACTCACCAGCACACCGCCATCACTAATCGCCGCCGCTCCACCAAGCACGGCCAGGATATTGAAGATATTACTGCCAACCACGTTGCCGACGGCGATGTCGCGCTCGCCACGGATCGCCGCCACGATTGACGTCGCCGCCTCGGGCAGCGACGTACCGGCCGCGACGACCGTCAACCCGATCACCAGTTGGCTCACTCCAAGAGCGGTGGCGATGCCGACCGCGCCCGCCAGCAACCAGCGCGCCCCGAGGACCAGCAGGCCTAATCCGATCACCACGAACACCGCGGAAAGCCCGAGCTGCGCCAGGCGGCCGGCGCGAACGGCGCCGAACTCCTTGGCAAACTCGCCCTGAACGGCGGCGTTTTCGCGCCGGCTCTTCCAGATCAGGAACGTCGTGTACGCCACGGCGCCACACAGCAATATCACACCCTCGGCCCCGCCGACGCGGCCATCCAGACCAAACAACCATGTCAGCGCGGATGCCGCCAGCATCACCCACAAATCGAAACGCAGCAACTGGCGATTGACCACGAGCGGCGTGATTACCGCCGACGCGCCGAGAATCACGAGCACGTTGAACACATTGCTGCCAATGACATTACCAAGGGCTATATCCGCCTGCCGCGACAATGCCGCCTGCACGCTGACAGCCAGTTCCGGCGCGCTCGTGCCGTAGGCAACAACCGTCAGTCCGATCACAAGCGGCGACACCCCAGCCGCCGATGCAATCCGGGAGGCACCGCGGACCAGCACCTCGGCCCCGAGCACGAGCAGTATCAAGCCGGCAACTGTGAGCAAAGTGGTCATGAACATGGGCGGCCGCCACCGTCTGGACAAGCAACGTTCCCGCCGACCAGGGGCTCTTCGTCGCCCCGGAGCAGCGGGTACGACATGATTATCCCGCCGCCGGCTCGGCGTGCACAGGCCCCGGGGAACTTCATCGACCACTTGATCTATCGCCGCCAATCGCGGAGCATCCCAGATAGTAGTCGCGGTCCAGGACCGCAAACGAGGGCAGAACCAGGAAGTCACCCGCGAACCTCCATCATGTCCGTCAATCAATTCTGGACAGACAAGCACGTAATCATCACCGGCGCGAGCAGTGGCATCGGCCATGCGCTGGCTGAACACGTGGCGCGCGAAGGCGCACGCGTCGGCCTCCTGGCGCGCCGGCAGATACCGCTGGAACAACTCGCCAACAGAATCCGAGCCAGTGCCGGCCGGGCCGCCACCGCCCTGGGCGACGTGCGCGAGGCGGAGGCTGTTCGATCGGCGATCCTCTCACTTGAAGACGAACTGGGCCCTTGTGACGTGATCGTCGCCAACGCCGGCGCCCACCGCTACACACCCGGCAGCGATTTCCAAGCCGCCGACTTCGATTTCGTCTTCGACACCAACGTGCGCGGAACAGTGAACTCGCTGGCGGCGGTGTTGCCCGGCATGGTGAGGCGACGCCGCGGACACGTGGTCGCAGTCGCCAGCATCGCCGGCATGCTCGGACTTCCCGAGGTCGGCGCCTACTCCTCCAGCAAGGCCGCCCTGATCACGCTGATGGAGAGCCTGCGCGTGGATCTGTACCCGCACGGCGTCAGGGTCACGACCATCTGCCCAGGCTTCATCGACACACCCTTCATCGCCGGTCACGACCGCCGCGTGCTGAAGTTCATGCTGTCGCCCGAGGAGGCCGCCCGCCGCATCGCCCGGGCGATCGAGCGCGGCCGCGCGGAGTACTACTTTCCCTGGCCGACTTGGCTCACCGCCCGAATCGCGAGTTGGCTGCCGTTCGACCTGTATCGTCGTCTGCTCGCCTGGCAGACGCCGCCGGCGCAGGTTGAGCAGCCCGGTCGCGAATCGTAGCTGGTCCCGCCGGCCCGCCCGCATGCCACGCCCGATCGGCTGCCGCCTGTCAGATTGGCAGGATTCCCGCCTGGGCGGCACGAAATGTCCAGATCGTAAAGCACTTAATCAAAAGATGTTACGCACAAACGGCATCTCCAGCCTGCTCTGGTATCTAGCTTGCTACCAGACCAGCGACGATTTTCTATGCGCCGTGAAATAGCGCTTCAGGAGGTTCGAATGTCGAAGATTATTGGCATCGATCTGGGAACTACGAATTCGGTCGTGGCCGTGATGGAAGGTGGATCGCCCAAGGTCCTCGTCAACGAGCAGGGCAGCCGGCTGACTCCATCCGTGGTCGCGTTCACGGACAAGAGCGAGCGTCTGGTCGGTCAGCGCGCCCGCAACCAGCAGGTCACCAACCCCCAAAACACCGTCTTCTCGATCAAGCGCTTCATGGGACGCCGACACAACGAGGTGTCGTCCGAAGAGAAGACCGTCCCATACCAGATCGTCGGTGGGCCAGAGGAACTGGTCCGCGTGAAGATCGGCGACAAGGAACTGGCGCCGCCGGAGATCTCCGCCATCGTGCTGCGTGACCTCAAGGCGACTGCCGAACGCTATCTAGGGCAGACTGTCGAGCGCGCCGTCATCACCGTACCGGCGTACTTCAACGACTCGCAGCGTCAGGCAACCAAGGAAGCCGGCCAGATCGCCGGCCTCAAGGTCGAGCGCATCATCAACGAGCCGACCGCCGCCGCCCTCGCCTACGGCCTGGAGCACAAGGCCAACAAGAAGATCGCCGTCTTCGACCTTGGCGGCGGGACCTTCGACATCTCCATCCTCGATGTCGCCGACAACGTCTTTGAGGTGCTCAGCACCAACGGCGATACCCACCTGGGTGGTGACGATCTCGACGAGGTGCTCATCAACTTCCTCGCCGAGGAATTCCGCAAGAAGGAGGGCATCGACCTGCGCAAGGATCCCATGGCCCTCCAGCGCCTCAAGGAGGCCGCCGAACGGGCCAAGTGCGAGCTCTCCGGCAGCATGGAGACGACGATCAACCTGCCGTACATCACGGCGGACGCCGGCGGTCCGAAGCACCTTCAGCTCACGATCACGCGCTCGAAGTTCGAGCAACTGGTCGAACCGCTGATCGAGCGCTGCCGCGGCCCGGTCATGCAGGCCATTCAGGACGCCAAGCTCGCGCCGAGCGAGGTCGAGGAAGTCGTCTTGGTCGGCGGATCGACGCGCGTGCCCATGGTTCAGAAGATGGTCACCGAGATCTTCGGCCGCGAGCCCAACCGTAGCATCAACCCCGACGAAGTCGTCGCCATGGGCGCCGCC
>JAFGRR010000378.1 GCA_016935035.1 Phycisphaerae bacterium
CGAAGTTCCAGGTCCAGCCGAGCGGGTCGACGGTCCAGACGTCGTAGCAGTCATTGACGCCGACGACGTCGAACTTGAGGGGGAGGCGTGGGGGGTTGTTGAAGGTGATAGCGCGTTTGACGATTTCTCTGCGTTCCATGTTGGATTCCATCTATCCCCGGCAGCGGCCAACGGCCCGGTTGGCAGTGACCGCTGCGCGGGTGGCCTTTCTTGCGTCGCACGACCGGCACGAAAGCCGACCCGTTTCCAATGGACACAGTGTCCGGGGTTTCCGCGAACCCATTGGGGTAGCATAGCGGGTCGGGGCGGGGGCGTTCAAAGCGAAAAACGGGGGCGTGGCGGCACAATTGCTCACGGCCGCGAGTGGTCGCTGGACCGACACACGCGCTGCTGACCATTGACCGTTACGGTCCATTGTCGGTGTTGTCGATATCACTCTCGACGATATAGGTGACGTCGAAGTCCGGTGCGAGCTTCAGGTCCGCGGCGCGGTTTGGCGTGTCTCCGCCGGGGGTCTTGGCCGTGATACTGCCGGCCAAATTGATGACGGCATTCGGCGGAGCCCCGTAGCTGTCCAGCCGCAGGAAAGGACGCTCCTCGGAGTCGATTACCTTGCAGGCGCCGTCTTTGCCAGCGAACCGGATTCCGCCGCGGGGGTTCACCTTTCCGGCAGGCAAGCCCTTCATTTTGATGTAGAGGGGCGATGTGCCGTGGTTGGTGCGTGCTACGTTTTTCCAAGAGCAGTCGATGAAGCTCAATTGCATGGGGTCGTCAACATACCAGTGAGCCAGTAATCCATTGGAATCAACATCGTACACGTCGCATCGGTTGAAGAGTATCGTTCCGGACGGGGCCGTCATCGGCTGGTGCTTGCTGGATTTGCTGGAAGTGAGCTTCTTGATGCGGATCCCGGCGGCCCAGGGGAAGGAGCCGCCGTAGATGTTGTGGATGCGAGTGTCCCGGACTTCGATGCTGACATCTGGATCACCCGCGGCGAGACGGCAGAGCGCGATCGCCAAGCCATCTTCCGGACAGTCGTGTATGTCCGTGTCCTTGATGGCGACGTTTTGCATGTAGTCGTCCAGAGGGTTGGGCTCCAGATCGATGGCACTGACTTCCTTGCCGCAGGCTCTGGGGTCTGTGATGACGCAGCCATCAATGGATAGTCCTGCGACGCTGACGGCTGCAATACCGCAACGCGTGTAGTTCTCTATCGTGCAGTTGTTGATCTTGATGTTCTTGCTGTAGTCACGAGATCCGCCGCCGACGTAAATCCCGTCGCCGCCGGGGTCGATAATTCGCAACCCCGAGATGGTGATGTTGTCGCTATCTCCAACCGTGATGCAATGGCGCGCATCCGTGGAACCTGATCCATAGCCTGCCTTGGGATCCAGGTACTTATCTCGGAGCATCTGGAGTGATGCTTGTGCCGGCCCTGTGCCGCGGCCCTCCAGAGTGACATTTTCGCGGCCCATGATGCTGAACATGCAGGTGTTCCAGCGCCAGCGCCTGTTGTCGTCAATAGCGACGATCTTGAGATTCGCGGGAAACAAGATCCTCTTGTTGCTCGGTATGGTGATCGGGCCGACGAGCCACGGTGCGGCCTGGGGATCGACGACGAGAATGTCATAGTCGGTGGCGTTGATCGCGTTCTGAAGACAGCGGGTTGCATCACGGGCGTCCCAGCCCGGCGGATAGCTGGATGCGAGCTTGTACACCGGATCGCCGGCCGTAGCGGCCGACATGGCCGGCGCGATCCGTACGGTGTTAATGGTGGCCAGAAGGACCAGGATGATCTGTGTTCTCGTGGCTACGCTCATGCTCGTGGATCTTCTGCTTGAGAAAGGACGGAGATCACGCACGCTGCTGTGACGCGTGCTCCTCGTCTTGCGAGGATACCGTAAACAGGCCGGCACGGCCAACGGACCTCGTTTCTTCGCCGCACCGCGTGGTGGCCGGGAGTTCGTCTCTCCGTGGACGGTCAAGAAGGTCGTATGGCGCGCGATCACCCTTACGCAGCCTCAATTTAGCCGGTTCGTTATCGGTGGCCAACCGTGATCCGTGCTAGCTGCGCGCCAGGTGAGCGCTCGGAACCACGAGGCGTGGCTTCCGATCGAGGGACCGTTCGGGCGGAAGCCCGGGGCTGGTCGTGTTGTGGGGCTGAAGCGAGCAGGGGGATGGGGAATGGCGACTAGCGAATGGCGAATGAACGAACTACGAATATGCCCGTCGCTGCCGCTCGGGCTCGGATGGGCGGGCTGGTTTGTGGGTGTTCAGTCGTCCGGCCGGGACTCTCGAAGACAAAGACAGAGGAGAGATGGGGGCTGGTGGTCCCAGCACTTCGTACTGGGCTACTGTCAGTCGTCGCTCCGCGAGTGGACCTTGGGCACAACGCACAGCTCACAGATTCGTGGCACACGCGAGGGACAGATCTGTGGCACGGGGGGCTAGCTCGTCGCGGGGGCGCTGGTGTGATGGAGTAGGGTGTCGATTAGGCGCTGGCGGTCGATGGGTTTGGTGGCGTAGTCGTTGCAGCCGGCGGTTAGGCACTTTTCGCGGTCCCCGCCCATGGCGTTGGCGGTTAGGGCGATGATTACGCCGGGGTAGCCCTGTTGGCGGAGGTGGGCGGTGGCGGCGTAGCCATCCATGATGGGCATCTGCATGTCCATGAGGATTGCGTCGTAGGCGGCGTCACGGTGGTGGGCTGACCAGGCGGTGTCGACGGCCAGTTGTCCATTGTCCACCATAGTGACCTCGGCGCCGGCGTTGCTGAGGACGAGGCGAATAAGCCGTTGGTTGTCGGGGCCGTCCTCGGCGAGGAGGATGCGACAGCCGGCGAGTGGCGCAGGGCCGTGGTCGGACGCTATGCGCGAGGGTGGGGCGGACTGAGTGCCGGGGGACGTGGCCGACTGTGTCGCCGGGCGCGGAGGTAGTTGCGAGATCTCGACGGGCTCGGCAGCCACGGTGACGCGGAAGCAGGTGCCCTCGTTTAGCCTGGTGGAGGCGACGCACACGTCGCCGCCGAGCATGCGCGCCAACTGCCGGCTGATGGTGAGCCCCAAGCCGGTGCCGCCGAAGCGGCGAGTCGTCGACGTGTCGGCCTGTTGGAAGGGCTCGAAAAGCTTGGCGGACTGCTCCGGTGTCATGCCGAGTCCGGTATCGATCACGTCACATTGCAGCAGCGGACTCGTTGTTGCGTTGACCTGTTGTACAACGAGACGCACCCCGCCGGCATCCGTGAACTTGACGGCGTTGGCGACGACATTCATCAGGATCTGACGGAGTCGTGTCGAGTCTGTCCGTATGCTACTGGGGATGTGACCAACGTACTCCGCCGCGAGCGACAGGCCCTTGGCGTCGGTACGCGCCTGCATCATGGCGACGACGTCATCGACGATCCTGGTTGGGCAGCAGGAGATGAGATCGACCGTCATCCTGCCGGCTTCAATCTTGGACAGGTCGAGGATGTCGTTGATGATGCCGAGCAGGTGACCGCCGTTGCGCTGAATGGTCTGGATGGCATCGACAATGCCGGGCGGTGCCAGGCGCAGGTCCTCATCGTCGATGAGAACATCCGAGAAGCCGAGAATGGCCGTCATGGGGGTACGGATCTCGTGGCTCATATTGGCGAGGAACTCGCTTTTGGCGCGGTTAGCGGCCTCGGCGGCTTCTTTGGCGGACTGCAACTCGTCGCGAGCCTGCGCAAGCCGGCGCAGGCTGATGAAATCGCGTCGTGAGTGGACTTCGAGCGAGTAGCTGGCGAGCATGCCGATGACGTTGGCGGAAACAAAGAAGAAGTTGTTGTTGAGTAACACGATGAGTGGCGTCTCGGTGAACCCGATGGCTACGACCTCGTAGGCCAGTGTGATCAGCACCGACGTCAGCGTTGCCCAGAGGAAGCGCAGCCGGGCCAGCGCATAGCCGAACATGAGGACGAGTATCAGGCCGGCGTAATACGTTTGGTCGCCGGGCGGCGGCGCGATCAGGATCATGGCCACGATGCCCAGGCCCGCGACCAGGACCACCAGTGAGAGGATCCCCTGGCCGTAGCGCTCGAAGCTGCGCGCGTATGTGGCCAGAATGGAGAGGCAAAAGCAGGGCATCGCGATCGCGAAGCGGATGAACCAGAACTCGTACTTCACGCTGGGGGCGATGTACGCATCGAGCACGCCGAACCCACCCATCAGCAACGCACCGAGGACCAGCGACAGGCGCACAGAGCGGATCGTCGCGCCGCAGTGATAGTGGCGGAACTCCGCCTCCAGGTCGGGCGGGAACGACAGGCGCAGTTTGTTGATGGTACGGAGCATGATTGCGGGACAGCACGCGTGGTACGATCGCGGGCCGTCGTGCTTCCTCCGAGATGCGCTGCCGGGGATGACGATGTCGTACCCTGTGGGCGCAGACGCGGCTGGATCCACACTTCGCCGTGGGGCCTTGCCTGGCACGGCGGTGCCGATAACACCTCGGCGCGTGCAGGGTGAATCCTACGCTCATCAGGTAAATCGACCGGATCGGTGATGCGCATGAATCGCCGCCAGACGAGCATGGGCCGAACCGGCGGCGCGGAGGGCTTCAGGCAGTCAATGGGCGCGGAGGCCTGGCGCTACACGAGTTCGGAAGTCGTGGCTATTTGTGGGTGCCAAGTTCGTCCAGGAGCTGCAGGACATAATGGTAGGTGTCCAGGGTCACGCCGGGGGGGATGGAGTGGTCCGAGTGGTAGATGTAGCAGTTCTTGGCCATTCCGGCGGCGAGCTTGGTGCTGACTTCGTGGTAGACCTTTTCGCGGTCGTTGGTGGTTAGAACGGTGACGTCGATGTTGCCGCAGAAGCTGAGCTGGTCGCCGTATTGCGGGGCAAGTTCGCGCACGTCCATGCCGGCGCGGCTTTCCAGTGGGTTGATGGCGTCGACGCCGGCCTTGATGAGGTCAGGGATGACTGGTCGGATGTCGCCGTCGGAGTGGAACAGGACGGGCATGCCGCGTTTGTGGAACTCGTCGAAGTAACGCTTGTGATACGGGTATGAAAACTCGCGATAGTGGCGCGGGCTCATGAAGGGGCCGGTCTTGTAGGCCATGTCGCCGTAAATGAAGGCGCCGTCGCAGACCATGCCCTCGGCCTCGGCGAGTTCGAACATCTGGATCTGGAGTGTGGTGTACGTATCGAAGACGTCGTGGAGCCACTTGGGGTTGCGGATCATGGCCTTGAGCATGATCTCGTGGCCGAGGATGTCCTTGACGGATTCGAAGATCTCGACGGCGGCGTAGCAGACGAAGCGGTCACGGGCCTTGGCGCGATGGTAGCGCGGCCAGAACTCGTCCCAACGGATGCGGTCCTTGCTGGGTGTGAGCAGGTGTTTGACTTCGGCCCACTTTTCAGGCGTGTCGATGCCGAAGCGGACGTGCTCCGGCGTGCCCATCTTGTGCTTCCACCAGCGCAGCTCGGCGAAGTTGGCGTCGCGGAGCAGAACCCATTCGTCGCTCTCATCGAGGATCTCCGGTTTGGTCAGAGTGAGGCGGAAGTCGGGCCACGCCGTCTGCGAGATGTCGAAGTCGTAGTATTCCCAGAGCGTGTAGTTGTCGACCGAGCCAAACTTGCCGCCGGTGCAGGCGGCGGCGGCCTTGTCGTCATAGAGCGGTCCGAGAGCAGCCTTGAACTCAACGGCGGTTTCGTCCCAATACCAATCGAAGCGGGGTACGCGATCGACGGGTTGGCGGGCGAGGATGCGTGCGACTCGTTCGCGGGAGGTCATGTTGTTCACGGTGTGGCTCTCATCACGCTGACGCGGTTTCAGAGATTGTGTGGCTTCATGAGTCGGTGCCTGACGGTAGCTACGCGTTCCTAAGACGGCCGACGAGACGTCGGCCGCTACATAAGACCGTCAAGCACAAAGGCCTGACGCTACAGCCCGGGCGGCCGTGGGTGTCCGCGCTACGATGCCTTCTTGAGGCACATCTGCTTGGCGAGTTCGGCGCCGCTGGCGGCGTCGCGGCCGTAGCCGCTGGCGCCGATGGTCTTGGCGAAGCCATCGGTAATTGGAGCGCCGCCGACGAGAATCACAGGCGGCGTCGGCAGCGCGTCGCGCAAGGCCTTGATGGTGGCTTCCATCATCGGCATGGTTGTCGTCAGCAGGGCGCTGAGCGCGACGAGGTGCACGGGCTGCTGCTGGCAGGCCTCGACGAACTTCTGTGGTGTGACGTCGACGCCGAGGTCAACGACGCCGAAGCCGGCGCCTTCAAGCATGATGGCGACGAGATTCTTGCCGATGTCGTGGAGGTCACCTTTCACGGTCCCGATGACAGCGGTGGCGGCGGGTTTGACGCCGTCCTTCGCGAGGTGCGGCTTGAGCAGCTCGGTTGAGGCCTTCATGGCCTCGGCGGCGATGAGGACCTCGGGGACGAAATACTCGCCCTCGCGGAAGAGTCGTCCGACCTCGGTCATTCCGACCAGAAGGCCCTCGTTCAGGATCTGCGCGGCGGGCAGACCCTCGGTCAGTGCTTGCTCAACGAGCTTGGGTGCCTGTTCCTCATCACAGTTGATGACGGCCTGGGCGATGGTTTCGAGAATCGACATTCGGGACTCCATTGACGATCGACTGTCGTCAATATACCGTTTCATAGTCGCGAGTAAAACACAATTCACCAGCTTCGCGGTGAAGCCGATAATGCACAAATGTACCGTGCGGCAGCGGCAACGGCAATACGCCGCTGGGAGCCAAGTGCTTAGAATAACAGGTGATGAGTGACGAGACGGGGGCGGGACGTTACACCGCGAACGCGGGCGGCCCGGGTAGGATGAGTCAATGCGTGACTTGGACGAGATTGTGCTCCCACGGGTAACGCCGGCAGACCAAGCGGTTAACTGGCATGTGTCGCGCTATGACGCCGTGGACGTTGACCGGGAACGCGTGCATCGGGCGGTGGGGATTCAAGTGGGCCGGCCGGCACACCGGCGTTGGGTCGAACTGGCGGACAACGCACGCGACGAGTTGAAGCGGTTGATGCGGCCGCGCGCGCTGGTGCGGATCGACGCGGTGAGTCGCCTGGAGGCACGGCGGCTGGAACTGGAGTCAGGGGCGGCGTTCGAGGGGGCGGTCGGGCGTTTCCTTCAGCATTCGGAGTTCATCGCAACATTCATTGCTACGATTGGGTCGGGGCTGGAGCGGCTCTCGCGGCGTTGGATGCGTGGGACGCAGGTCATGCGGGCGGTGATCATCGACGCGATTGCGTCGGAGGCCGCGGAGGAAACGGCGGGCTTGTGCTACACCGAGGTCCGCGACTGGGCGCGTTCACGAGGTCTGAGCACAACGCCGGCATACTCGCCGGGCTATTGCGGTATGCATGTGCGGCAGCAACGGATGTTGTTCGCGAGTCTGCCGGCGCGCGAGCTGGGTGTCAGGCTGACGCCGAGTTGTCTGATGGTGCCGGTGAAATCGGTCTCCGGGCTGATCGGGATCGCGCCGGCGGACAAGGTTGGGCCGACGCGCTACCCGTGCGAGATGTGTAATCACCCGGATTGCATGCAACGTCGTTCGCCGTTTGATTCGGAGTTCGCGGCGGAGTTCGATTGGGAGAAAGAGGAGACGACGCCGAAGCGCGTGGGGTAGTTGAAGGGGGGGGCGTGGTTCGTGGGTCAGGGCCTGGGTGGGCGGCACGCTGTGGCGTCACACGTTACGTCGGCCCTGTTTGAAGTCAGCGGTTGTCCCGGGTTTCCGCCGCACGATGGCGATCGTGGAGCACGACTTCTGATGCTGTGTCGAGCCAAAAGCTCATGCGTGGTCGTGGGAACGGCAAATAAAACGCTGAAGGCGGGGGTTCATGTACGGATCGCCGACTCATTGCCAGACCCTCGTGAGCCGCGCTGCCAATCGTGAACAAGCCAACCTGACCACACCCCGCGGCAAGACGGGCTCTATGCGTCGGACATGAGGGCTGGTTCTCGGCGGATGGGAGCCTTTGCGGCGATCAGCCAAGCTATGCGCGTCATCGGGGTGGCAGGGCATCATTGATGGGGTCCGCGGCTGTCCCCCCCTTTCGCGAACGCTATGCGCAGGGCATACTGTACCTATCAAAGGGTCACGGCCAACAGTAACCAGTTCTTCTTGCGACGGGGCGACCGGCCAAGTGTCGCCGACGCTGCCACGTGAATCGGTAAGCCGGTGATTGTGGGCGGAAAGGCGCTGAAATGAATGGCGGAACCAATTCCGAGCCCGTGCTGGTTGTGGGAATCGGCGCCTCAGCGGGCGGCATCGAAGCGCTGAAGGAGTTTTTCACAGCCATGCCCACGGGCAGCGGGTTGGCTTTCGTGGTGATCCAACACCTCGAGCCGACCCACGAGAGCCGCATGGCGGATATCCTGAGCAAATGTACGGGCATGACGGTCGTTCAGGCCGAAGACGGCATGCCGGTGCAGGCCAACTACGTCTACGCCAATCCCGCCGGCAAGTACTTGTCCATCCGCGCGGGGCGACTGATCCTGAGCGAGCGCTCGGAGCAGGACCGTATTCGGATGCCGATCGACTTCTTCCTGACCTCCTTGGCCGAGGATCAGCACGAGGCGGCGGTTGGCATCATTCTCTCGGGCAGCAGCGGCTCGGATGGAACGCGGGGCATCCGTTCAGTTCGCGGCGCCGGTGGGATGTGCATGGCGCAGGATCCGGAGACGGCCCAGTTCCCAGCGATGCCTCAAAGCGCGATCGACACCGGGCTGGTGGACTACATCCTGCCGGTGACGCGGATGCCCGCGGCGCTGGTGGGCTATGCGCGGCACGCCACGGCTCGGGCGGCGGGGCCCGGTGACACTACGGCGGAAGAAGCCGCCTCGCACGACCTGGAACCGATCCTAAAGCTCCTGCGTGTCCGCACGAATAGCGATTACCGCCACTACAAGAAGGCCACCATCGTTCGCCGTATCCAGCGCCGCATGGGAATCAAGCAGGTGGCCGGGATGGCCGACTACCTGAAGCTGCTCGAAGAGGATCAGGGAGAATTGACGCAGCTTTCGCGGGATATGCTGATCGGCGTGAGTTCGTTTTTCCGGGACCCCGAGGCCTTCGAGGAACTGCGGAAGGAGGCCATTGTTCCGCTGGTGGCGCGGACTGACTCGGACGGCCCGCTGCGGGCGTGGGTGCCCGGTTGCGCCTCGGGCGAGGAGGCCTATTCTGTCGCCATGCTCATGCTGGAAGCCGTGGCCGCCACGGGCACGGCTCGCGCGGTCCAGGTGTTTGCTTCGGACGTGGACGA